>JAIOQK010000220.1 GCA_021413425.1 Mycobacterium sp. | reverse complement strand
TTCGCCACCGGCGCCGCCCAGTTCTTCGGGAACCACCAGTGCGGCCGCGCCCACCTGATCACAGAGCAGTGCCCACAGCGACTCGTCGTACCCGCGGTCGGACTCCATCGCCCGCCGCACCGCCTCAGGCCCGGCGTGCTTGTCCACCAGGCCGGCTCCCGTCTGGCGCAGCAGATCCCGTTCCTCGCTCATAACCCCTCCAGTACCCGACGTCGATGGCGCGCAGGATCACCCCACGCCGCGCGCAGCGCCTGCACCCGCAGCAGCTGCTGGGACAGGTCATGCTCGGCGGTGTAGCCGATCGCGCCGTGGGTCTGCAGCGCGGCGCGCGCGGAGAGCAGCGCGGCATCGGATGCCGCCGCCTTGGCCGCGCTCACATCACGCGGGGTGTCGGGAGAGTTCTCGGCAAGAGCCAGTGCCGCCGCGTATACCAGCGGCCGGGCCAGTTCCACTGCGATGTGAACATCGGCGAGTTTGTGCTTGATCGCCTGATAGCTGCCGATGATCCGGCCGAACTGGCTGCGCTGCTTGGCGTAGGCGACGGACATGTCCAGCATCGCCTGACCCCCACCGATCAACTGGGCGGCGGTGGCCAGCGCCCCGTATTCGTAGGCCAGCGCAGTGTCGGCCGGCCACGGCGCACCGGCCGCGGTGACGTCGAAAAGCCGGCGGGTGGGGTCCACCGAGTCGTGCGCTGTACCGGCGGTGCCGTCGGAGGCGGTGTCGCCGGATGCCAGCAACACCAGTCCGGCGAAGTCGGCGTTGACCGCCCGTGGCACCTCGGGTTCCAGCGCAACGGTGGCGATCAGGTCTCCGGCAGCCAGTGCTGCGGATCGTTCGTCGCCGCGCAGCAGGATCGGAGCCACAGCCAGCGACTCCGCCACCGGGCCCGGCACACCCCAGCGGCCCAACCCTTCGCAGGCCACCACCAGGTCGATCGGATGGGCGGCCAACCCCTCGAAGTCTTCATCGACAACCAGTGCGGTGACCCCGAGTTCGCCCAGCTGCGACCAGATCTTGCGGGCCGGGGCGGTGTCTGCGACGGACCACGCCCGCGCCGCCGCGGCGACATCGGCGGCCGATAGCGCCGCGTCGATGCTGGCGGCGAAGTCCCGTTGTTGCGCATCAAGTGCGAACTTCATCAGGGCGTCGTCCTCATCAGGCTTGCGTCCTCACTTGACGGCCTCTCGTGGCAGGCCCAGCAGCCGCTCGGCGATGATATTTCGCTGAATCTCGTTGGTACCGGCGTAGATCGGGCCACCCAGGGCGAACAGCAGACCGTCGGTCCAGCCGTCGGTGAGTTCGCCATCGGCCCCCCGCAGTTCCAGAGCGGTCTGATGCAGCGTGACATCGAGGTCTGACCAGAACACCTTGGTCACCGACGACTCCGCGCCCAGTTCACCGCCCTCGGCGATCCGGGTGACGGTCCCGAAGGTGTGTAACCGGTAGGCCTGCGCCTTGATCCAGGCGTCGGCGACCGCATCGGCGAAGCCCGGCGCAGCGCCGTGCTGCCTCCACAACTCGACCAGACGCTGCGCCGGTGCGGTGAACCGCGCCGGGCTTCGCAGCGACATCCCCCGCTCATTGCTGGCGGTGCTCATCGCGGCGCGCCAGCCCTCGTGCACCTCGCCGATCACATCGATGTCCGGCACGAAGACGTCGTCGAGGAAGATCTCCCCGAAACCGGTGTCGCCGCTGAGTTGCTCGATCGGGCGCACCGTGACGCCGTCGGCCGCCAGGTCGAACATCAGGTATGTCAGCCCCCGGTGGCGCTGTGCCTCGGGGTCTGAGCGGAACAATCCGAATCCGCGTTCGCCGAAGGGAGCGCGGCTGCTCCAGATCTTCTGACCGTTGAGCAGCCAGCCGCCATCAGTGCGGGTGGCCGTCGATCGCAGCGATGCCAGGTCGCTGCCCGACTCCGGCTCCGACCATGCCTGAGCCCAGATCTCCTCGCCGCAAGCCATTTTCGGCAGGATCCGGTCCCGCTGTTCCTCAGTTCCGTGTGCGAACAACGTGGGCGCCAGCATCGAGGTGCCGTTAGCACTGGCCCGGCCGGGTGCGCCCGCGGCGAAGTACTCCTCCTCGAACACCACCCACTGCAGCAGTGTCGCGTCGCGTCCGCCGTAGCGCTGCGGCCAGGTGATGACTGAGAGTCCGGCGTCGTAGAGCACCTTGTCCCAGCGGCGGTGTTGCGCGAAACCGTCAGCGTTGTCATAGGACTTGGTCGGGAACCACTCGGTGTTGGACGCCAGGAAGGTGCGCACCTCGTCCCGGAATGCGCACGTCTGTTCGTCGTAGTCCAGGTCCATCAGCAGTTCAGCTCCATCACGTCATCTCTCGCAGGGTGGGTTTGACGACCTTGCCGCCGGCATTGCGCGGCAACTCATCGACGAACACCACCGACCGGGGCACCTTGAAGTTCGCCAGATGCTTACGGGTGTACTCGATCACCGCGTTGTCGTCGAGGTCCGCGGCGGCTCGGCGGACGATGAAGGCCCGGCCGACCTCGCCGAGCCGGTCGTCGGGCACCCCGATCACCGCCACATCGGCGACGCCGTCCAATCGGGCCAGCACCTGTTCGATCTCTGCCGGGTACACGTTGAACCCGCCGCAGATATACATGTCCTTGAGCCGGTCGGTGATCCGCAGATTGCCGGATCCGTCCACGGTGCCCACGTCCCCGGTGTGCAACCAGCCGTCGGCGTCGATGGCCGCCGCCGTCGCCGCCGGATCATCGAGGTAGCCGAGCATGACGTTGGGCCCGCGCAGCAGTACCTCACCGGCGCCGGTGTCGTCGGCGGCCTCATCGGGCGGGTCGATCCGCAGTTCGAAATCCGCTATCGGGCGCCCGCACGTCGTCGCCACGGTGACCGGGTCGTCGTCGGGGCGGCACATGGTGCCGAAGCCACTGGCCTCGGTGAGCCCGTAGGCGGTGAGCACGATGTCGAAGTCCAGTTCGCTCTGCATGCGCTCGATCAGAACCACCGGAATCGTGGCCGCGCCGGTCACCGCGAAGCGCAGCGAGGTGAGGTCGAAGTCCTTGCGCGACGGGTGGTCCAACAGTGTCTGATAGATCGTCGGCGGGCCGGGCAGGACGGTGATCCGGTGGTCCTGCACGGCGCGCATTGCCTGCTCGGGCTCGAAGGTCAATTGCGGGATGAGCGTCGCACCGGTCTGAAGGCAGGCGAGGATGCCCGCCTTGTAGCCGAAGTTGTGGAAGAACGGATTGATGCAGAGATACCGGTCGCTGCTGGACAATTCGCCGCATTCGGCCCATGCCGCCGGTGCGGACAGCGACTGCCGGTGGGCGCACATCACACCCTTGCTGCGCCCGGTGGTGCCGGAGGTGAACAGGATGTCGGAGACGTCATCTCCGCTGACCGCGTTCGCGCGGGCGTCGACCTCCGAGAGCGGAATCTGCGGGCCGCCCATGAAGCCGTCCCACGATGCCGCCGCGTCGGTGTCGCCGTCCTCGATGGGCACCCGGACGATGTGCCGCAGTGCCGGCAGGGCACGCCGGTCGAGGTCGGCGACTCGGTCGGCACCGAGGAAGCGGCCCATACCGATCAGCAGGGGCGCGTGGGTGCGGGCGAGGATGTCGGTGGCCTCACCGGCGGTGTAGCGAGTGTTGAGAGGAACGACGACCGCGCCCGCGTAGTGGGTGGCCAGACAGGCGACAACCCAGTGCCAGGTGTTGGGCGACCAGATCGCGACCCGATCGTGCGCGTCGACACCGAGTCCGGCCATCGCCGCCGCCACCCGGCGAACCTCGTCGCGCAGTTCAGAGAAGGTGAAGGACCGTTGTGCGGTCACCAACGCCGGGTGGTCTGCGAAGTCAAGCGCCATCCGGTCCAGCACCGCCGGGGTGGTGAGCCGATGGCTGGTCATTGATTGCTGCTCCTACCTGGCCCCGGGGCTAACAAAGCAAGTGCTTGGTAGGTTAGCCTACAGGGGTGATCACGGTCGAGGAGTTCCGGGCGGAGGTCCGGGAATGGCTGGCTGACAATCTGGTCGGCGACTACGCCGCACTCAAGGGCCTCGGTGGCCCGGGGCGCGAGCACGAGGCGTTCGAGGAACGACTGGCGTGGAATCGCCACCTCGCCGCCGCTGGGCTGACCTGTCTGGGATGGCCGGTCGAGCACGGCGGGCGCGGGTTGTCGGTGGCCCACCGGGTGGCGTTCTACGAGGAATACGCCAAATCCGACGCCCCCGACAAGGTGAACCATCTCGGCGAGGAACTCGTCGGTCCCACGCTCATCGACTTCGGCACCGCGCAGCAGCAACAGCGATTCCTGCCGGCCATCCGCGACGTCACCGAACTGTGGTGCCAGGGCTATTCCGAACCCGGCGCGGGCAGCGACCTGGCGAACGTCGCAACGACGGCGGCACTGGATAGCGGGCAGTGGATCATCAACGGCCAGAAGGTATGGACCTCACTGGCGCACTGGGCTCAGTGGTGTTTCGTGCTGGCACGTTCGGAGAAGGGATCCAAGCGGCACGCCGGACTGGCCTACCTCCTGGTGCCATTGGATCAGCCCGGTGTCGAGATCCGGCCGATCGTCCAGCTGACCGGGGACTCGGAGTTCAACGAGGTGTTCTTCACCGATGCGCGCACCGACGCCGATCTCGTGGTCGGCGAGCCGGGTGATGGCTGGCGGGTCGCCATGGGACCCCTGATGTACGAGCGCGGTGTGTCCACCCTCGGCCAGCAGATCCGTTACGCCCGTGAGCTTTCCGGTCTGGTGGAGCTCGCCAAGAACACCGGCGGGATCGACGATCCGTCGATCCGCGAGCGGCTCACCCGGGCATGGG
>JAIOQK010000028.1 GCA_021413425.1 Mycobacterium sp. | reverse complement strand
CGGGGCGGTGAACGCCGATGCGGCCAGCAACAGCCCGGTGGCGGTGACGGCCCCGACACGCAGGGGAGCGAACTTCAGCACGGGCGTCACCGTAAACCGCAGCGGACTACGCTGGAAAGTCACCGACTGCCTGAAACTCCAGGCTGCAACGAAGTCGAGACCACAACGCAAGGAGTCCGTCATGCAACCCGGAATCCCACCCGGAAACCCTGGCAACATCGGGCCGTTCGGCCAGCCGGTGCCGCCGCCGGGTCTGCAGGGCCTGCAGGACCTCCAGGCCGCCCTGGTCGCGGCCCAGCAGATGCAGCAGCAGCTTGTCGAGGCGCAGAAGCAGATCGCAGCGACCCAGGTCCAGGGCCAAGCCGGCGGCGGGCTGGTCGAAGCGACCCTCAACGGCCAGGGTCAGGTCGTCTCGATCCGGATCGACCCGCAGGTCGTTGACCCCGGTGACGTGGAAACTCTGCAGGATCTGCTCGTCGTCGCACTTGGTGACGCCGCCGAGAAGTTACGCGAAGCCGCCAAGGAGATCCTGGCGCCGGTGGCCGCCAAGGCAGGCCGACCGCTTCCGGAGTCAT
This sequence comes from Mycobacterium sp., assembly GCA_021413425.1. Lineage (GTDB taxonomy): Bacteria > Actinomycetota > Actinomycetes > Mycobacteriales > Mycobacteriaceae > Mycobacterium. Next base: position 10,337 of record JAIOQK010000028.1, on the reverse strand, counting down.
GAGGTGTTTGAAGGTCCCGTCCAGGACTTGATCGACGAACTGGGCAAGCTGCCCGGCATCGGTCCCAAAAGCGCGCAACGGATCGCCTTCCACCTGCTCTCGGTCGAACCGCCGGACATCGACCGGCTCACCGCCGCGCTGGGCCGGGTGCGCGATGGTGTGCAGTTCTGCGAGGTGTGCGGCAATGTCTCGGAAACCGAGCGGTGCCGGATCTGCAGCGACTCGCGCCGCGACGGCTCACAGGTGTGCGTGGTTGAGGAACCCAAGGACGTCCAGGCCGTCGAGCGCACCCGGGAATTCCGCGGCCGTTACCACGTTCTCGGTGGCGCACTGGATCCGCTGTCCGGTATTGGACCCGACCAATTGCGAATCCGCCAGTTGCTCAACAGGATCGGCGAACGGGTCGACGGCGTGGAGATCACCGAGGTGATCATCGCGACCGACCCCAACACCGAGGGCGAAGCGACCGCCACCTACCTGGTCCGCATCCTGCGTGATATCCCGGGTCTGGTCATCAGCCGCATCGCCTCCGGTCTGCCGATGGGTGGCGACCTCGAATTCGCCGACGAGCTGACGCTGGGCCGGGCCCTGTCCGGCCGCCGCGCGATGGTCTAGTTCGCCGGTGAGTTCCACGGAGTCTTACACCCGGCGGGGCGCGGCCAGTCGCTCGCGGCGCAACTGGTCGACCTCGGGCAGGTCTAACGGAGGCAGCGGCCCGACGACCCGGCTCAACAGCATGTCGGCCAACTCCGGGTTACGTGCCAGGCACGGCCCGTGCAGGTAGGTCGCGACGACACCGCCCTGGACCGCGCCGTCGATCCCGTCACCGAGGCGATTGCCGGCACCGGTAACCACGGCGGCCAACGGTCGGGCATCGGTGCCCAGAGTTGTTCCGCCCCGGTGGTTTTCGAAACCGGTCAGAGGCTGGGCCAGACCATCGATCAGCGGTGTGGACACCACCTCCCCGATGGTGCGCTCCGGCTGGGGTGAGGTGGTGACGTCGAGCAGTCCGACCCCATCCACCCGCTCACCGGACGAGGTCTCATACCAGTGCCCGAGCACTTGGATCGCCGCGCAGATCGCCAGCACCGGCGCGCCGCGCGCCGCTGCCCGTTGCAGCCCGGGGTGGCGCAGCAGATGTTTGGTGGCCAACCGCTGGGCGTAGTCCTCGGCACCACCGAGGGTGTAGAGATCCAGCGAGTCCGGTACGGCGTCAGCGAGGGTGATCTCGACGATCTCGGCGGCGATGCCGCGCAATCGCAGCCGCTGCCGCAGCACCACCGCGTTGCCGCCGTCGCCGTAGGTGCCCATGACGTCGGGCAGTACCAATCCGATCCGCACGGTGTCAGCCATGACGCTTCTCCAGGGCCCGCTGCAACTGAAGAAAAGCCGTGTAGTTGGCGACGACTTCCACATGCCCGGGCGGGCAGGATCCGATGGCCTTCATGGTGTCGTGCACCAGGGAGTGCTCGATTCCGGCATAGCCCAGTCGCACCGCCAGGTCGGTTCCGCGTTCTCCGGCGGCTACCACCGAGGTTCCTTCGAAGTGCTCGAAACGCACATCCCACAGCCAGGACAGGTCTTCGCCGTCGGGGATCTGACCGTTGACCGAGATCACCAGTCCCGCCGCGGTCCTGTCCACCATGGACAGCGACTCCTGCCAGCCGGCCGGGTTCTTGGCAAGCAGCAGCCGCGCGGTGTGAGTGCCGATTCGCACCGTGCGGTAGCGCCCCGCGACCTCGGCGACGCCTGAGACCGCAGCGACGGCGGCGCCGGGGTCGGCACCCATCGCCACCGCCGCGGCGACCGCCTGCGCGGCATTGCCGCGGTTGATCGCACCCGGCAGTGACAGCCGCATCGGTAGTGCCAAACCGTCTGGGCCGTAGAGCTTTTCGTCGTCGAATCGCCACTGTGGCTCAGGTCGGCGGAAGTCGGCCCCGGTCGAATGCCACTGTGTCCCATCGCGGACGATGATCTCGCCGCTGCGCGGACAACTCACCGAGTCCGCCGCCCATCCGCCGCCGGCGGCCACCCAGACCACGTTCGGGCTGTCGTAGGCGGCCGAGGTCATCAGGACGTCATCGCAATTGGCCACGACGACTGCCTCCGGGTGACGGGCCAGTCCGGCACGCAGGGTGCGTTCGATGTGGTTGATCTCACCGACCCGGTCGAGCTGATCGCGGGAGAGGTTGAGCAGCACGATCACCAACGGGTCCACCGCATCGCAGACGTGCGGCACGTGCATCTCGTCCACCTCGAGGGCCGCCAGGGGCGCGTCCCGCGCCGCGGCGAGTGCTGCCACCAGGCCGGCGTCCATATTGGCGCCCTCGCCGTTGGTGGCTACCGGTCCCATGGTCGACAGAGCCGCGGCCACCATCCTGGTGGTGGTGGATTTCCCATTGGTGCCGGTCACGACGGCGGTGTGCCTGCCGGCCCCGAGTTGACCCAGTACCGAGCGGTCCAGGCTCATCGCGACCAGGCCGCCGATCATCGCTCCGGCACCGCGCCCGGTCACCCTGGAAGCCCAGCGTGCGGCGGATCCGGCGCCGAGTGCGGCCCGTCCCCGCAGTGTCATCCCGGGTCGGGGTCTGTTGGGCGCCATCGCAGGCAGTTTATGCCGGTCAGATATCAGAACGCCGACACGGATGGGGATGTGCGACGGGCTGTCAGGCCCGCGTGCCATCCTGACGGTTGTGAGCCACACCTGGGGCCGGCCGGTCGACGACCAGCGCGACGGCTGGGTCGTGGTCGATGTCGAGACCTCCGGTTTCCGCCCCAGTCATGCCCGGGTTCTCAGCGTCGCGGCGCTGGCCCTCGACTCCGGCGGAAACGTCGAGCACTCCGTGGTCAGTCTGCTCAACCCGGGCGTGGACCCCGGTCCGACGCACGTACATGGCATCACCGCCGAAATGCTTGAGGATCAGCCGACTTTCGGCGATATCGCCGCCTCCCTCGCCGAGTTGATGCATGGCCGCACCCTGGTCGCCCACAATGCGCCCTTCGACTATTCGTTTCTCGTCGCCGAAGCGGAGCAGGCCGGTGTCGCGCTTCCCATCGACAGCGTCATGTGCACCGTCGAACTGGCCCGCCGGCTCGACCTCGGCGTGGAGAATCTGCGGCTGGAGACCCTCGCCCGGCACTGGAATGTGCCGCAGACCCGCGCCCATGACGCCTTTGATGACGCGCTGGTGCTGTCCCGGGTGCTCGCTCCCGCCCTGGAGCGGGCACGCGAGCGCGACATCTGGCTGCCGGTGCGGCCAGTGGGCCGGCGGCTGTGGCCCAACGGCACCGTCACCCACGAGGAGCTGCGACCGCTGAAGATGCTGGCCTCGCGGATGCCGTGCCCCTACCTCAACCCCGGCCGCTACGTGCGCGGCGAGCCGCTGGTGCAGGGCATGCGGGTGGCGCTGTCGACCGAGGTCAAACGCACCCACGAGGAGCTTGTCGAGCGGATTCTGCACGCCGGGCTGGCCTACACCGAGGCCGTCGGACCGGAGACATCCCTGGTGATCTGCAACGAGTCGCAGCCCGGCCAGGGCAAGGGCTACCAGGCCCGGGAGCTCGGCGTGCCGACGGTGTCCGACGAGCACTTCATCGCGCACGCCCGCGCGGTGGCCGACGGCACCGGCATCGACGATTTCGCCCCCGCCGACGGCCAGCAGTTCGCCCTGTTCTAGGCCGGTTCAGCGACCCTGGCCGCGCGGTTCACCGCGGAGACGACGGCCCGCAGGGATGCCGTGGTGATCGAGGTGGCGATCCCGACACCCCACACGGTGCGGCCGCCGACCGAGGCCTCCACATAGGCCGCCGCGGCGGCCTCCTCGCCGGCCGACATGGCGTGCTCGGAGTAGTCCAGCACGTGGACGCCGATCCCGACGCCGCCCAGCGCGTTGACGAACGCGGCCAGGGGCCCGTTGCCCTCACCGCGGATCTCGGTCTCGACCCCGTCGATCTTCACCACCGCCTCGATGACGTCGATCCCGCCGTCGACCTCCGAACCGATCACCCGCTGCCGGATGCGCTCCAGTGGCCGCACCGGTGAGAGGTACTCGTCGGCGAACGCGTCCCACATCTCCTTGCTGGACACCTCGCCGCCCTCCCCATCGGTGATCTTCTGGATCACCTGGCTGAACTCGATCTGCAGGCGGCGCGGCAGCATCAGGCCGTGATCGGCCTTCATGATGTAGGCCACCCCGCCCTTGCCGGATTGGGAGTTGACCCGGATGACGGCTTCATAGGTGCGTCCGACGTCCCTGGGGTCGATCGGCAGATAGGGCACCTGCCAGAGGATGTCGTCGACATCGGCGTCGGCTTCGTCGGCGGAGATCTTCATCGCGTCCAGGCCCTTGTTGATCGCGTCCTGGTGGCTGCCGGAGAACGCCGTGTAGACCAGGTCACCGCCATAGGGGTGACGCTCGGGTACGGGCAGTTGGTTGCAGTGTTCGACCGTGCGGCGGATTTCGTCGATATTGGAGAAGTCGATCTGCGGGTCCACGCCGCGGGAGAAGAGGTTCAGCCCCAGGGTGACCAGGCAGACATTGCCAGTGCGCTCGCCATTGCCGAATAGGCAGCCCTCGATCCGATCGGCACCGGCCTGATACCCCAATTCGGATGCGGCAACAGCGGTTCCGCGATCGTTGTGTGGATGCAGACTCAGGATGATCGAGTCGCGCCGAGCCAGATTTCGACTCATCCACTCGATGGAATCGGCGTAGACGTTGGGTGTTGCCATCTCAACGGTGGCTGGCAGATTGATGATCAGCGGCCACTCCGGCGTCGGGGAGATGACGTCGGCGACCGCGTCGCACACTTCCTTGGCGTAGACCAACTCGGTGCCGGTGTAGGACTCCGGGGAGTACTCGTAGCGCCACCGGGTTCCGGGGTGTTTAGCTTGTTCCTCCAGGCATTTGCGCGCTCCGTCGGTGGCGATCTTTTTGACCTCGTCGCGGCCCGCCCGGAACACCACGCGCCGTTGCAGGATCGAGGTGGAGTTGTAGAAGTGCACGATCACATTCGGCGCACCGTGGCACGCCTCGAAGGTGCGCTCGATCAGTTCGGGCCGGCACTGGGTGAGCACCTGGATGGTGACGTCTTCGGGGATGGCGCCATCGGTGATGATCTCGCGGACGAAATCGAAGTCCGTCTGACTGGCCGAGGGGAACCCGACCTCGATTTCCTTGTATCCCATGCGCACCAAAAGATCGAACATCCGGCGTTTGCGGGCCGGGCTCATCGGGTCGATCAGCGCCTGGTTTCCGTCACGCAGATCCACCGCGCACCACATCGGCGCGTGCTCGATGACGGTGTCGGGCCAGGTGCGGTCGGCGACGGTGACGGGTTCGATCTCGTCGGCGAAGGGGCGGTAGCGGTTGATCGGCATCGCCGAACCGCGCTGGGTGTTCCACGACGGCTGCCCCGCACGGGGCGGGCCGGACGGTGTGGTGATGGTGCGGGCCGAGACATACGCGTCAACTGAGGCCTCAGATGAATGGGTGCTCACGATTTCGCTCCGGGAAGTTGTTGGGGGACTTCAGACCGGCGCATCGCGAAGACCCGCGACGGGAAGCCGGTCTGGATCAGACCCCGCCGCGGCGTCCGAGGAGGAGCACCCGCTGCACAGCACCTACTGTACTCCGCCTCCCTCACCAGGCACAATCGCCCAGGGCCGGCCCCAGATGCCGCTGAAGGTGATCTCCTCCAGCGGCATGCGTTCGCGTGGCAGGCTGTCGCGTTCGGCAATCTCGGCACTGACCGCTGAATAGTCGGCCAGCGTGCCCACGGCGATGACCATCAGGGGCCGCACGGGTGCAGGGATGCCGAACGCACTCCGCGCTCCCTCGACATCGAAACCCGCCATCGGATGGCTGATCAGACCCCGGGCCACCGCCTCGATGGCCAGGGTGGCCGCAGCGGCACCCGCGTCGACGCCGGCGTACAGCGCGGTCTTGTCATCCTCGCCTTCGTCGGCGCACACCAGGATCAGCGCTGCGGCGTCGCGCGCGTAGCCGTTGCCGCGATTGAGCAGGCCCGCCAGCGTCCGGTGCGTCTCGTCCCCGCGCACACCGACGGCGAACCGCACCGGCTGGCGACGGCCCCAGGTCGCTGCCCATCGGGCCGCCTCCAGCAGTCCGGTCAGGTCCTCGGTGGTCAGCGCCGCACGGGCGTCGAAAGCCCGCGGACTCCAGCGATCCGCGATCGGTGGGTGGATCGGGACCCGGGTACGGGCCCTCCGGTCGGCGGGCGGCTGAGGCATCGGCACGGACGGTACCCGCAAGTCCTCGCCGGAATACGCCACGGCGCGCACCCCTTATCCTCATAGAGGAAAACCCGCCTGGAAAGGGCAGACAGTGGCGCTCGTCGTGCAGAAATACGGCGGATCATCGGTGGCTGACGCCGAACGGATCCGCCGCGTCGCCGAACGCATCGTCGAGACCCGTAAACAGGGCAACGACGTCGTGGTGGTGGTCTCGGCGATGGGTGACACCACCGACGACCTCCTCGACCTCGCCCGGCAGGTCTGCCCGTCGCCACCGCCGCGCGAACTCGACATGCTGCTGACGGCCGGCGAGCGGATCTCCAACGCTCTGGTAGCGATGGCCATTGAGGCCCTCGGTGCGCAGGCCCGCTCCTTCACCGGATCCCAGGCCGGGGTCATCACGACCGGCACCCATGGCAACGCCAAGATCATCGACGTCACACCAGGGCGGTTGCGCTCGGCCCTCGATGAGGGCCAGATCGTGTTGGTGGCCGGCTTTCAGGGTGTGAGCCAGGACAACAAGGACGTCACCACACTGGGTCGCGGCGGCTCGGACACCACCGCCGTCGCACTGGCCGCTGCGTTTAACGCCGACGTGTGCGAGATCTACACCGACGTCGACGGTATCTTCACCGCCGATCCGCGCATCGTGCCCAACGCACGGCGACTGGACACCGTCACCTTCGAGGAGATGCTCGAGATGGCGGCCTGCGGCGCGAAAGTGCTGATGCTGCGCTGCGTGGAGTACGCGCGGCGCTACCACGTTCCGATTCACGTCCGATCGTCGTACTCGGACAAGCCCGGCACCATCGTCACCGGATCTATTGAGGACACCGCCATGGAAGACGCCATCCTGACCGGAGTTGCCCACGACCGTAGCGAGGCGAAGGTCACCGTGGTCGGTGTTCCCGACGTGCCGGGTTACGCCGCCAAGGTGTTTCGCGCCATCGCCGACGCCGACGTCAACATCGACATGGTGCTGCAGAACATCTCCAAGGTCGAAGACGGCAAGACCGACATCACCTTCACCTGCTCGCGCGACTCCGCGCCCACAGCGGTCGAGAAACTCACCGCGTCGCAGGGTGAGATCGGTTTCACCAGCGTGATCTACGACGACCACATCGGGAAGGTGTCTCTGGTCGGCGCGGGGATGCGTAGCCACCCTGGCGTCACCGCAACCTTCTGCGAGGCGCTGGCGCGGGTGGGTATCAACATCGACCTCATCTCCACCTCGGAGATCCGTATCTCGGTTCTCATCAAGGATTCTGAACTCGACAAGGCCGTCGCGGCACTGCACGAGGCTTTCGAACTCGGCGGCGACGAGCAGGCAGTGGTCTACGCAGGATCGGGCCGGTAGGAGAGATGGTCAGCATCGGTGTCATCGGCGCCACTGGGCAGGTGGGCGTCGTCATGCGAAAGCTGTTGGAGCAGCGCGACTTTCCGGCCAGCGACGTCCGCTTCTTCGCCTCTGCCCGTTCCAAGGGCCGCATGTTGGTCTTCCGTGGCCGTGAGATCGAGGTTGAGGATGCCGAGACCGCTGATCCCGCCGGTATCGACATCGCACTGTTCTCCGCGGGCGCGACCATGTCGCGGGTTCAGGCGCCGAGGTTCGCGGCCGCCGGTGCCATCGTGATCGACAATTCCTCAGCCTGGCGCAAAGACCCGGACGTTCCCCTGGTGGTCAGCGAGGTCAACTTCGACCGGGATGTGCGCGCCAAGACTCTGGCGAAGGGCATCATCGCCAACCCGAACTGCACCACGATGGCAGCGATGCCGGTGCTCAAGCCACTGCACGACGCAGCCGGTTTGCTCCGATTGATCGCCTCCACCTACCAGGCGGTGTCCGGCAGCGGACTGGCCGGAGTCGAGGAACTGGCCACCCAGGCACGCGCCGTCATCTCTGACGCCGAGCAACTGGTGCATGACGGTGGTGCGCTGGACTTCCCGCCGCCAAAGCAGTACGTCGAGCCGATCGCCTTCAATGTGGTGCCATTGGCCGGGTCGCTGGTCGATGACGGTTCGGGTGAGACCGACGAGGACCAGAAGTTGCGCAACGAGAGCCGGAAAATTCTCGGCATCCCGGAACTCGCGGTGAGCGGCACGTGTGTCCGTGTCCCCGTCTTCACCGGTCACTCGCTGTCGATCAATGCCGAATTCACCCAACCGATCTCACCGCAACAGGCCCGCGAACTACTCGCCGATGCACCCGGTGTCAGAGTTGTCGATGTGCCCACGCCGCTGGCGGCCGCGGGTGCCGATGACTCGCTGGTTGGCCGAATCCGCCAAGACCCGGGTGTTCCCGGTGGCAGGGGATTGGCGCTGTTCGTCTCCGGGGACAATCTGCGCAAGGGCGCAGCCCTCAACACGATTCAGATCGCCGAATTGCTCGCCGCCGACTTGTGATCCGAGGCGCAGTGGCGTTGCCTGTCGGTGCTCACCTTGCTGCCGGTGGCCGGGGGCGACCATGATGGGTCAATGACCGCACCCGAGGAATCCGCCACCGCACCCCTTCATCCTTCCGCCCAGGAGCACCCGCACGGTCATCTCCACGGTGATGGGCACGAAGGCCGGCCGAATCGGCTCTATCAGACAGCCGCCTGGGTGGCCATCGTCGCCGGGATCCTGTTCATCGTGGGTGCGGTTTTCCTCACCGGTTTCACGCTCGGCCGGCACAGCGGCAACGGCGGCTGGGGCCACCACGCCCGCATCGACCGCATGGGGCCGCCGATGGGGCCCGGAATGATGGGGCCCGGCATGAAGGGGCCCGGAGTGATGGGGCCCGGAGTGATGGGGCCCGGCATGATGGAACCGGGCGACTCACCGCGACGCCCAGCCCCTTCTCCTTCTCCTGCCCCGATGCCCAGGCCCTGACCCGGACCTTCATTCCCAGGTGTGCACCGGCTCGTTGCTGTGCATGAGATCGCAGTACCGGCGCAGCATTTCCGCCAGGGCTTTCGGGCGGTTCATGCCACGCTCCTGGAGTTCGGTAACCGTCTGCACCTGCCACGCCGAGCCGGTGCGACCCGTCTTGGCGCGTCCCTCGATGACACCGAGGTAGCGGTCGCGGACGTCAGCCGCCACCCTCCATCGCCGCAGGCCCTCATCTGCCATCGGGAGCAGGTGGCGCAGCACCAACTCGTCGGGTGTCACCTCGCCCAGGCCCGGCCAGTACAGCCGCGCGCCCATGCCGTTGCGCGCCCCCTCGAGGAAATTGTCCTGCGCTGCAGCGAAACTCAACCTGGTCCACAGCGGCCGGTCATCTTCGGCAATGCTGCGCAGCAGGCCGTAATAGAACGCCGAGTTCGCCATCATGTCGACCACCGTCGGCCCAGCCGGAAGCACCCGGTTCTCCACCCGCAGGTGGGGGCGGCCGTTCACGACGTCGTACACCGGACGGTTCCACCGATATACGGTCCCGTTGTGCAGCCGCAGCTCCGAAAGCATGGGGGTGCGCCCGGCAGCCAACTCGGCGGCCGGATCCTCCTCTGAGAGTTCCGGCAGCAGAGTCGGGAAGTAGCGGACGTTCTCCTCGAACAGATCGAAGATCGAGGTGATCCAACGCTCCCCGAACCACACCCGGGGCCGCACGCCCTGGGCCTTGAGTTCCTCGGGGCGGGTATCGGTCGCTTGGGCGAACAGCTCGATTCTGGTCTCGGCCCATAGCTGGCGGCCGAAGAAGTAAGGCGAATTCGCCCCGATCGCCAGTTGTGGGCCGGCGATGACCTGGGCGGCGTTCCAGTTGTCGGCGAACTCGTCGGGGGAGACCTGTAGGTGCAATTGCATGCTGGTGCAGGCGGATTCGGGGGCAATCGACTCGGCGTGGACACTCAGCCGCTCCGCACCGGAGATATCGATCTGGATGTCCTCGCCGCGGGCGGTGAAGATCGAGTCGTTGAGTGCCTGGTAGCGCATTGACGGGCTCATCCAACTGCCGGTGAGATGTTCGGGCATCAGGGTCGGGAGTATCCCGATCATCACGATGTGGGCGCCGTCGGTGTTGGCCTTGGTTTCGGCCGCATTCAGGCTGGCCCGGACCTCTCCTTCGAGTTCCAGCGCGGTGCGTCCCGGCAGCGGCCGAGGC
>JAIOQK010000249.1 GCA_021413425.1 Mycobacterium sp. | reverse complement strand
CCGGCGACGCGCACCGGGGCGGCGGCGTCGGTGAGGTACGGCGCGCCGGGCCGCACGCCTGCGCCGACTTCCGCCGGGCCTGCCGGGTCCACCCGGTAGATCTGGATGGCTCTGAACATTGGGCGCAGCCCGCTGTCGGTGATGAAACCCTCCACGGTCCCAGGCCCGACGGGTTCACCGAACTCGGCGACTCTGACCAGGCCCGGTGAGCCGCCGATGGCACGATGCACCAGCAGCGGCCGCGCCGAGCGGGAGTCCTGCGGATCGAGGTCATTGCGCACCACCACATAGGAGATGCCCTGCCGGGCCAGGGCGTCGGCGAGTCCGGCCGACGGCCGTCCGGCGGCCATCAGGCGCTGCACCGAATCCAGCGCACGGATGGTCTGCGGCGGAGTCAGTGGAATGGAATCCCTGACTCCCCAGGGTGATTCGCCCAGAACCTGCAGTGGCTCATCGTGGGTGTTGCCCCATAGCTGGTTGGCGAAGGGAGCACCCGGCACCACCAGCACGCGTCCCGGTGTGGGGCTGCCGGTGTTGTGCTCGGTGAGCCAGTCGGCGGTCTGATGCCAGTAGTCGGGGATGGCTGTGAAGGCTCCCGGGGGGGTGAGCCGGCCGGTCCAGGCCAGGCTGGTGGCGACCGTCAGGGCGGTGAGCACGACGACCCCGGCCGCCACGCGCTTGTCGTTCTCGGGATGGGCGAAGGAACGGACCCACACCCGCCGGGTGGCGCTGCCCGGCAACGGGATTCGGCCCAGCAGGTGTGCGAGGCCGAGGACGATCGGGATGCGGATCACCGGTTCCAGCTTGTGCACATTGCGCAGTGGGGCGCCGGCGTCGTCGAGGAAGAGCCGAACCTGTTCGCCCAGCGGCGAACCCAGCGTTCCGGTGTAGCCGGCGGTCACCAGAACCAGGCCGATCACCAGCATCGTCACCAGCCGCCCGCGCGCGGGCATCGACCGCAGGGCCAGTCCGGCCAGACCGCCGGCCGCCACCAGAATCGTGGCCAGCACCAGCGCCGGCTGAGTCACCAGCGAGGCTGCCGCGGTGGAGTTCGGCGCCACGAACGGTGTCCACGCGGACGTCCCGCGGATTACCTCGGTCAGCGACGTCCACTGTGTGGTCACCCCGGAGGACTCGATGAAGTCCAGGAAGGGCGGACTGACCCGGCCCAGCGACAGCAGGGCCACCACCCACCACGTCACCGCCAGTGCCGAGGCCAGCGCCCACCAGCCGGTGAATCGCCACCACAACCGGTTCGGACGATGACACGCCCACCAGATCACCGCCGGCAGGCAGGCGGCCAGGCTGGCCACCGCATTCACCGCACCCATCAGTGCCAGCGCGATGCCGGCCCGCGCGGCCAGCGCCCGCAGCGGTGGCGGGTCAGGGCCGCGCGCGGTGCCCAGCGCCAGGATCACCGGCAGCAGCACCCAGGGCGCCAGCATCATCGGCAGCGTCTCCGAGGAGATCGACCCCAGTGTGGTCAGCACGCGAGGAGACAGCGCGAAGGCCGCCGCCGCGATGAGGCGCGATGTCCGGGTGCCGATGCCCAGTGCCTCGGCCACCCGGAGCAGCCCCCAGCACCCGGCGGTCAGCAGCACCGCCCACCACAACCGCTGGGTGACCCAGCCGGGCAGCCCGATCCCGTGACCGATCAGGAAGAACGTCCCGTGCGGAAAGAGGTAGCCGTAGGCCTGGTTCTGCGCCTGCCCGAAGGGTAGGTCGCTATTCCACAAGGTGGCGGCGCGGGCCAGGAACCGCAGCGGGTTGGCGGTCAGATCGAGCTTGGTGTCAGGTGCGGTCAGGCCGGGCGACTGCGCAAAACACAGCACCAGGGCAACTGCGAAAACTCCGCCCAGCCACCGGCGGGAGAGCCGCGCGTCCTCCGGTACGGGCGGGGAGGAGCTGAGCGTGCTCAGACTAGCCGCGGTTGCCGTATTCGACCCGGTTCAGTACCGAGGAGGCCGGATCCCCCGGCGAGACGGGCGGCTTGTTGTCCTGCTGGATCATCAGCGTCACCCCGAACACCGAGGCGGCGCCGAGGAGCAGGCCGACCACGGTGCTGGCGGCTGCGGGCACTACGAATCGGGTCACAGTCGCTCTCCTCGCGGTCGCTGACGAAGCCGTGCTCTCAGACCAGTCGGCCGGTCAACCACGCAGGTCAACCACGGTGGCCAACCTAGCACGCGACGCGCGGCGCACCGAGTCCGGTTGGACTTGGGTGAGCGCCGTGACAGCATGACGTCATGGTTTTCAGCGTGCTGTCTCTTCGCGCAATCGCCGCCGTTGCCGCGGTGCCCCTGGTCGTCGCGGGCTGCACCGCCCCGACACCCCGATCGCAGTCGGCGTCGTCGGCGCAGGTCGTCTCGCCGGCCAGCGGTGCGGCCACACCGATGGCCGGATCGATCCCAATACCCGCCGCACCCGCGCCGCCGGCCTGCGGGGACGGCGCGGCGTTGCTGGCGGCGATGTCCACCCGCGACAAACTCGCCCAGTTGCTCATGGTCGGTGTGCAGGGCGGCGCCGATGCGCG
>JAIOQK010000027.1 GCA_021413425.1 Mycobacterium sp. | reverse complement strand
TCCGCGCTCCACCAGCATGTGCACGACGGTGGTGGTGATCGCCTTAGCCGCGGAGTACACGCAGAACGGTGTCTGGGTCGTCACCGGGATGCGTTCGGCATCCGGCGGGTCGGCCGGTCCGTTGCCCCAGGCGTGTCCGATGGCACGGTTGAGGACCACTGTGCCATTGAGGCGCAGACACAGTTGGATGGCCGGCTGCATCCCGGCCGCGTACCAGTGCGTCGCGGCGGTCCAGATGCGTTGCACCGCGGCCTCGGACAGTTCCGAGTGGTCCTCGGGACCGATCGAGGTGACGGCGTCAAGGTCGGCGGGGATGGGGATTCGGCCGTGCGAGTCGGCGGTCACGGCCTGCGGCGCAATGTCGCGGCCAGATGCTGTTGCAGGGGATGGCCGACGGCGGCCATCGAGACGGTATAGCTCAGTTCATCGCCGTTGACGCGCACTTCGCGGGCCACGGCGAAGACGTCTTTGGCGGTGCCGCTCAATGCGATCGTCGTCGAGTGGACGTCGATCATGATCGTGCCGTCGTCGTGGGCTGTCACCGTACCTTCGTCGATCTCGGTGATGCCGGTGGGATGGGCGAGCATCAGTTCGATCCGTCCGGGTGCGGGCACCCTCAGGTAGCCGGTCTCGGCGTGCATGGGGGCGCCAGCCGGCGAGCGGGTGCGTTGCGAGTAGGCCAGAAACGGCTTGCCGACGTGACTGAACGTCACCTCTTCGAGGTAGTCGAACGCCTCGATGGTGGGGTAATCGCCGCGGCCGACGCCGGTCCAGGTGCCGATCAGCGGGCGTAGCACCGCAACGTCGGCATGTAGTCCGGGTTCACCGTTCACATCTGGCTCACATGGGTCCGACGAGTTCCACCCAGTTGCCGTCCGGATCGGCGACGAACATCCAGCCCATTCCGGGCACGGGGGCGAACTCGGCCAGCGGCTGCGGGGTCTCGTAACCGGCGTCGGCGATCTGCTGCGCGATCGCGCCCAGGTTGGCGGCCATCAGGGTGAAGTAGCGGATGCCGGCTTGCGCCGGGCCGCCACCCGGGGTCGCCGGGGCGGCGGGAGGCTGGTCGAGGGTGACCAGTTTCAGAACGTTCTTCCCTGCGGCGTAGCGCTTCATGGTTCCGCCGGGGAAGTCGAGGTCGCCCTGGTGCGGTAGCCCGAGGAGTCCCTCGTAGAAGTCCACCATCGCGTCGAGGTTGGTGGTCACCAGCCCCACCTCGATGCTGGGGGCGAGCAGTTCGATGGCCATGTCTGGTCCTCTCCGGGCGGCGGCGTGTGAAGGCCAGGGTAGATCTAGCCCTTGGTGCCCAGCGTGATCAGGTCCCAGACGCCGCGTGTCCACAGCGGTCGCTCAACGCGGTGCTGGTCGCTGATCGAAAAGCCGGCGTCGGTGAACAGCGTGCGCATCTCCTCACGTGACGGGTTGTGGGCCGGATTGCCGAGCCCGGCGGACAGTTGCCGCAGCAGCGGCGGTTGCGGCGGGCTGATGGTGGCCACAGCGGCCAGCCCTCCGGGAGCCAGCACCCGATAGAACTCCCGCATCGCCGCCGGCTGGTCGAAGAAGTGGAAGGCCGACGTTGAGACGAGGGCGTCGAGGGCACCGTCATCGAAGGGAAGCTGCTCGGCGGGCGCCTTGCGCCAGTGCACCTCGGGACAGCGAGCCTTGGCCTGTTCGAGCATGCCGTCAGACATGTCGACCCCGAAGACCTCGTCCGGGTGTAATTCATCGGAGATGCGCGCGGCGAGAATTCCTGTACCGCAGGCGATATCGGCGATCCGCCGCGCCTGGTGGGCACGAAGCGCAGCGACGACCTCGTCCTGGGCGGGTTGATAGACCAGGCGTTGCAGGAAGGGCAGGTCGTACGCGGGAGCGGCGAAGGACCAGAATCCCGTCACGACATCGTTGAACCGCCGACCGACTTGCGTCATGTGCATCCAGTGTAGGGCGTGGGCGGCGCTTAGCTCAGCAGTCCCAGTTGGGATGTGCGGTGCGGGCCGCGGGCCAGTGCCGCCATCGCGGACACGATGTTGGCTGCGGTGGGAAAGATGCCGTCCGGATCGCAGACCCGAAGCAGTCGTTGAGCCTCCGTTCCGGTCACCACCACCCAGTCGATCGACGCGCGGGTGCAGTGCACGTGCAAACGGTTCAGGAGCGAATAGCCGGCCGCGCCGAAGAACTCGACCCCGGATAAATCGAGCACTACTTGGCGATAGCCCCGTAGGTGTGTCTCGAGGTCGTCGAAAAGACCCGAGGCGGTGGCGGCATCGATGTCGCCGGTGACCGCCAGCAGGACGGTCCTGGCGCCCAGCTCGCGGGCTCGCACGGGTTGTCGCTCGCGGCGGTCGGCCGTTGGGCGCGCCGCGGTGAGCGGTCTGGTGTTCTTGGTAACGACCACGACGCCTCCAGGGGTCTGGATCGCGGAAATTGTGTGATGACGCGGCCGCGACCGCGCGTCTGGAACGGCTGTTGAACTCAACCTGTGGCCAACGTACTACGGATCGAGTTGTCTGGCTACAGGGTTGCGAAATAAACGTTGCAGCACGTCAAAGGGTATAGATTTGATTGCTCAAGCCAGTATTTTCACCGGTTTAGGGTGCAATTGACGGATTTGACACACGATTCCGCAGATACCGTCGTTCAGCCCATCCGGATCCGCCAGCCCACGAGCGACGCTAACGTCAACGGCGGGCGGGGTGACAGGTTCCCAGGAGGCGTTATGTACGACCTGACGATTACCGGTGGCACCGTCGTCGACGGCACCGGTGACAAGCCGTTCCGCGCCGACATAGGGATATCCAACGGTGTCATCGTCGAGGTTCGGCGCCGCGACGGCGACGACACCGGACTGTCCGGAGAAGCCGCCCAGACCATCGACGCCACAGGCCGAATCGTCACGCCGGGGTTCGTCGACATCCACACCCACTACGACGGTCAGGTCAGCTGGGACGGGTTGCTCGAGCCGTCCAGCATGCACGGGGTGACCACGGTGGTCAGCGGAAACTGCGGCGTGGGATTCGCCCCGGTGGCCCCGGGGCGTGAGCAGTGGCTCATCGAACTCATGGAGGGTGTGGAGGACATACCCGGCACAGCGCTGACGGAGGGCATCTCCTGGGGTTGGGAAAGCTTCCCGGAGTACCTGGACGTCATCGAAAAGCAAAGACTTGCCGTTGATTTCGGAACGCAGGTGGCGCACGGCGCGGTCCGCGGCTACGCCATGGGTGACCGTGGCGCCCGCAACGAGGCTGCCACCGCCGATGACATCGCGCTGATGGCGCGCATCGTGCAGGAGGCGGTGGAGGCCGGCGCGCTGGGGTTCTCCACCTCGCGCACCGAGGCGCATCGGGCCATCGACGGCGAACCGGTACCGGGCACCTATGCCGCCGAGGACGAACTGTTCGCCCTGGGCCGGGCGATGGCCGCCGGCGGGCAGGCGGTGTTCGAGGTGGCGCCGGACGGCACCGCCGGGGAGAACGTCGACGGACCGATGCGGGAGATGGACTGGATGGTCCGGCTGGCGGCCGAGATCGACCGGCCGGTGTCATTCGCGATGGTGCAGACCCAGTCCGCGCCCGACATGTGGCGCAAACAGCTCGACATCGCCGGAGCCGCCTTCGACGACGGGATCCGCATCCACCCGCAGTTCGCCGCACGTCCGTTCGGCATGCTGTTCGGCTTCGAGGGCTATCACGCCTTCACTCACCGCCCGACCTTCCGCAGACTCAAGGCCGAACTCGGTCCCGGTGAGCTCGTCGCGAAGCTCGCCGACCCGGCGGTGCGTGAGGCCATCCTGTCCGAAACCGACCTGCCGGCGCAGCCGCTGCCGCTGTTCGATTCGCTGTTCGCCTTCATCCAGCACAGCGCGGCGACGATGTACGCCATCGGCGACCCGCCCGACTACGAGCCCACGCCGGATCGCACCGTGGCGGCGATCGCGCAGCAGCGCGGCCAGGATCCGCTAGCGGCGATGTACGACCTGATGCTGGAGTCGGACGGCACGGCGGTGCTGATGCTGCCGTTCTTCAACTACGTCGAGGGCAACCACGACGCGATCCACGAGATGCTGTCGCACCGCGCGGCGATCTCGGGCCTCTCCGACGGTGGCGCGCACTGTGGGCTGATCTGCGACGCCTCGCTGCCGACGTTCATGCTCACCCACTGGGTGCGGGACCGCCACCGCGGCGCGCGGTTCCCGCTGGAGTATGTGGTGCGCAAGCAGACCCTCGACACCGCCACTCTGTTCGGGCTCTCCGACCGTGGCGTGCTGGCCAAGGGCAAGAAGGCCGATGTCAACGTCATCGATATGGAAGCCCTGACCCTCGGGGTGCCCAAGATGGCCTACGACCTCCCCGCCGGAGGCCGCCGCCTCATCCAGGGAGCCCGGGGCTACGAGGCCACCGTCGTCAGCGGCGTGGTGACGCGCCGCCATGGCGTCGACACGGGCGCGCGTCCGGGGCAGCTGCTACGCGGGGTGCGCTGACACCGGCGGCGCGTATCGTCGGGGCCGCTATGAGTTATCCCTATCAACCGCAGGCCCCGCAGGGGGTGCCCGCCTGCTATCGGCACCCCGACCGCCCGACCTATGTGGGCTGCACCCGGTGCGGCCGCCCGATCTGCGGTGAATGCATGCGCAGCGCTTCGGTCGGACACCAGTGCGTGGATTGCGTCCAGGCGGCCGCAGCGGTGATGCCGAAGGCGCGTACCAGGTACGGCTCCGCGCAGGGCGCCGCCACACCGGTAGTCACCTACACGTTGATCGCGGTCAACGTCGCCGTCTTCATCATGCAGATCGCCTCACCCGCGTTACAGAGCAAGCTTTCGCTCTGGCCGCCGACGGTCGCGGGCGGCGACTACTACCGGCTGGTCACATCAGCCTTCATGCACTACGGGATCCTGCACATCCTGTTCAACATGTACGCGCTCTATGTGCTCGGCCCTCCCCTGGAGGAGAACCTGGGCAAGGCCCGGTTCGCCGGCCTGTACGGGCTGAGTGCCCTGGGCGGTTCGGTGGTGGTGTACCTCTTCTCGCCGCTGAGCGCGGCCACCGCGGGTGCCTCCGGTGCGATTTTCGGTTTGTTCGGCGCCACCCTGGTGGCGTCCAGGCGACTCAACCTCGACGTGCGCTGGCTCGTCGGTCTGATCGTCATCAACCTGGTGATGACCTTCACCATCCCGGGCATCAGCTGGCAGGGCCATATCGGCGGTCTGATCACCGGCGCTGCGGTGGCCGCCGCGTACGTATACCCGCCGCAGTCACGGCGCACCCTGATCCAGGTGGGTTTCAGTCTCGGACTGCTGGCGGTGTTCGTCGCTCTGATCTCCTGGCGTACCAACGACATCCTGAGCCAGTTCGGCCCGGCCCTAGGCCATCAGTGAACGGCTAGAAGCGCACCAGCCTGAAGGGGTAGGTGAAGGTGCCGCCCGGGGCGTTGTTACAACCGACGTCGAAGGTGGAGTCCAGCTTGCCGGTCAGCGTCACCGCGTCGAAGGTGTACACATCGTGGGTCGGGATGATCGGCCCGTAGTAGACGTCCCCGCACCGCAGCCCGTCCGGCACGTCGACGGTCAGCGTGTAGGTCCCGTTGTCCAGGATCGCCCTGCTGTACCACTGGTAGGCCTTGGCGATGGGCATCGGATTGGCCGACACGATGGCGCACTGGGTAGCCAGTTCCGGCGGGTTGCAGGAACTGATCGACCAGAGCCAGGTGTGGAAGTCGTAGCGGCCGTCGACGTAGGCGCTGTAATGGCCCAGTGTCAGTCCTGCGTTGGCGACCGGAGCCACCGCCATCCCCGCCGGCACCAGTCCGGCGCCTAACAGGCCGGCCAATACCCGTCGCACCGGGCGCATCCGTTCTCGCATGAGGGAAATCTAAGCCCCGATGGGGTCGCGCCCGACCGGAATCCGCGGATCTCGTCGGCGAGCCGACGTGGTCCAGCCGCGATAGCATCACCCGGCGTCGGCGGTCGGCGCGGCGGGGTAAGAGGACAGGGACGGCCTGTGACCACAGATTCGGCGGCGATCACGCCCACGCCAACGCCCATGCCCAAGGCTTCGCTGTCGCTGCGGGCGGGCCTGGTGGTCGGTGCTCTCGGGGTGGTGTTTGGAGATATCGGCACCAGCCCGATTTACACCCTGCAAACGGTGTTCAACCCCGCTGGTCCGCACCCGGTCCCGATCAACGTGAACAACGTCTATGGAGTGGTGTCGCTGATCTTCTGGTCGGTGATGATCATCGTCACGCTGACGTATGTCACATTGATCATGCGCGCCGACAATGACGGTGAAGGCGGTGTGATGGCTCTCATCACATTGGTCGGTCGGCTCAGCGACAAGTCCGGCGGCCGCCTCGCCGGAATACTTGCCACCCTCGGAATCCTTGGCGCGGCTCTGTTTTTCGGCGATAGCATGATCACCCCGGCGATCTCGGTGCTCTCGGCGGTGGAAGGTCTGAAAGTCGTCGACCCCGAACTCCACGATTTCGTGATCCCGATTACCGTGGCCATCATCATCGGACTTTTCGGTCTTCAGCGGCACGGCACGGCTACCGTCGGCCGGTTCTTCGGTCCGGTGATGATCGTATGGTTCCTCGTGATCGGACTCTGCGGGGTGCGCGGAATCACCGGCCACCCGCAGATCCTGCGCGCGCTGTCCCCGGTGTATGCGATCGAGTTCGTTGCCGGCCACTTTCACATCGCCTTCTTCGCACTGGCCGCGATCGTCCTCGCGGTCACCGGCGCCGAAGCGCTCTATGCCGACATGGGCCACTTCGGCCGGCGGCCGATTACGGTGGCATGGCTCGGACTGGTCCTGCCGGCGTTGGTGCTCAACTACTTCGGCCAGGGCGCGCTGCTGCTGGCCGACGAGTCCTTGGTCAATGCCCCCTTCTTCATGCTGGTGCCGAACTGGGCCCAGATCCCGATGATTCTGCTCGCCACCGCCGCGACGGTCATCGCCTCGCAGGCGGTCATCACCGGTGCCTACTCCGTGGCGACCCAGGCCGCCCGACTCGGCTATCTGCCGCGGTTACGGGTGGCCCACACTTCGGAATCGTCGATCGGCCAGGTTTACGTTCCGTGGATCAACGGCGTGCTGTTGGTGGGCGTGCTCATCCTGGTGCTGGCGTTCCGCAGTTCGGCCGCCCTGGCCTACGCCTACGGCATGGCGGTGACCGGCACCATCGCCATCTCCACCCTGCTGTTCCTCTATGTCGCCCGCATCCGGTGGCGGGTGCCGGTGTGGGCGCTAGTCGTCGGGGGAGGGTCGCTTCTCGTCGTCGACCTGATGTTCCTGGCCGCCAACCTCACCAAGTTGTTGCACGGTGCCTGGTTGCCACTGCTGGTCGGCCTGGTCATCTTCACCTTGATGACCACCTGGCAGCGTGGACAGCAGATCACCGCAGTGGCCCGCGACAAGGCAGAGGGTGCTCTGGTCGATTTCATCGACGACATCGGCAATCGCCAACCACCGCTGTCGCGCACCCCCGGGACGGGAATCTTTCTCAGTCGTGGCCCGACCACGGCCCCCTTGGCGCTGCGCGCCACCGTTCATCACAACGGCGCGCTGCATCAGAGTGTGATCATCGTGATGATCGAGACTCCGCCAATCCCCCGGGTACCCGATACTGAGCGAATCGTCCATGTCGACGATCTGGGTGACCACCGCGACGGAATCTTCTTTCTGTCGGCGCGGTTCGGCTATATGGAACGGCCGAATGTGTCCGATGCGCTTCGGCTGGTCGATCCGAGCCGGACCGAAGGTGCTATCGACCTCGACAACGCCTCATATTTCCTGTCCAGGATCGACCTGTCGGCCGGACCCGACCCGGTCATGGCTCCGTGGCGAAAGCGGTTGTATATCGCCATCTCTCACGTGGCCGCCGACAGCGGCTACTTCGGAATACCGCTGGACCAGACCGTCATCATCGGCTCCAGGATCGAGATCTGACGAACTAGGGTGGATTCATGACCGAGTCGACCACCTGCGTGATCGTCGGTGGTGGGCCCGCGGGAATGGTGCTGGGCCTGCTGTTGGCCAGAGCCGGCGTCGAGGTCACCCTGCTGGAGAAGCACGCCGACTTCCTGCGTGACTTCCGCGGTGACACCGTCCACCCCAGCACGCTGCGGCTGCTCGATGAGCTCGGACTGTGGGACTCCTTCGCCGCGGTTCCGCAGAGCAGGGTCGAACACATCGACATCTTCGATGGCATCCGGGAACTGCCGTTGGTCGACTTCCGCCGACTGCACCAGCCACACCCCTACATCGCCATGGTGCCGCAGTGGGATCTGCTCAACCTGCTCGCCGAGGCCGCCCGGGCCGAACCGACGTTCACGTTGCGGATGCAACACGAAGTCACCGGGCTGCTACACGAGGGCGACTGTGTCACCGGCGTTCAGTACACCTCGCCGGACGGCGATGGCGAACTACGGGCGGATCTCACCGTCGCCTGCGACGGCCGCACCTCCACGGTGCGCAGCCAATCCGGTCTATCTGTGAAGGAGTGGCCGGTGCCGTTCGACGTGTGGTGGTTGCGGCTGCCGCGCGACGCCGATGCCGCCTACAGTCTGATCCCGCGGACAGCGCCGGGCCGGTTGGCCATCCTGATCCCGCGGGAGGGTTACTTCCAGATTGCCTTCCTCATACCCAAGGGCAGCGATCAGCGGCTGCGTGCCCGCGGCGTGGATGTGTTCATCCGGGAGATCGCCGCCCTCGTTCCCGAGGGTGATGTCAGCGCGCTGCAGAGCTGGGATGACGTGAAACTGCTCGACGTCCGGCTCAATCGGCTGCGGAAGTGGCACACCTGCGGTCTGCTGTGCATCGGCGACGCCGCTCACGCTATGTCGCCGATGGGCGGGGTGGGCATCAACGTCGCCGTCCAGGATGCCGTGGGCGCGGCCACGCTGCTGGCCGACCCACTGCGTCGGCGCAGAGTCACGGACCGCGACCTGGCCGCTGTACGGCGCCGTCGGCTGCCGCCGGCCGCACTGACCCAGGGACTGCAGCGGGCGATGCACCGCATCCTGGTGCGGCCTGTCATGGCCGGTGGCGACGCCCAACCGCCCGCTGCATTCCTCGCGTTGCTGCGCCGGCTGCCGTGGCTGTCGGTGATCCCGGCCCGGTTCGTCGGTGTCGGCTTCCGGGCAGAACGCGCTCCGGAATTCGCCCGCCGCTAGCGGAATTCGGCCGCCAGTGCTCGCTTGTCGACCTTCTCAGTGCCGACCGTCGGTAGCGGCTCGGTGCGGATGATCCAGCGGGTCGGCACGGCGAAGTAGGCCACCTCGCCGGCCATGTGCCCGGCTAATTCCTCCTCGGTGGGCGCGCGGCCGTCGCGGTGCACCACCACGGCGGCGAGTTCCTCACCGAGGTCTGGATGCGGCAGCCCGATGACAGCGGCGTCGATCACATCGTGGTGGCGCATGAGTGCCGCCTCCACATGCGGGCAGGCGATGTTCTCCCCACCGCGGATGACCATGTCCTTGCTGCGTCCGTCGATGAACAGGTAGCCGTCGTCGTTGATGTGCCCGAGGTCACCGGTGTGCAGCCAACCATCGGAATCTATTGTGCCGTCATCGATTCCGAGGTAACCCAGCATCAGCGTAGGGGAGCGCACCAGGATCTCCCCGGCACCGTCGTCGGCTCCATCCTGGTCGGGCTCGACGATCTTCAACTCGACGGTGGGGAAAGCCCTGCCGACGGTCTTCGGGAAGCGCTCCAGGTCGGGACCGATCGCGAGGGTGAAGAATCCGGCGCCCTCGCTCATACCCCAGGTGTTAGCCAGGCCGCGGCCCTGCAGTTGCGGAATCCGCCTGGCGAGGCGCTCCAGCAGGGCCGGGGGAACGGGGGCGCCTCCGAGTGGAAACGCCCGCAGACTGGACAGGTCGTGGGCGTCGAAATCGGGGTGCTCAAGCAGGCGGGCGGCCATCGTCGGCACCGCACCCCAGCGCTGCACCCTTTCGCTTTCGATGAGCGCGAGCACCTGCGCCGGATCGAACCGCCCGACGTTGAAGATCACCCGGCCGCCGATGAGGGTCTGGGTGATCAGCGTGGCGAAGGCGCCGATATGAAAGATCGGCGTGGACAGCAGTGTCACCGGTTGGGGTCCGTCCGCGGCAATCAGGTGCGGCAACTGGCGTGCCCGCGCCAGCACGTTCTGCTGGTTGGCGACCAGCGCGCGGAACGGCAGTTCCACCGCCTTGGGCATGCCGGTGCTGCCGGAGGTGAACAGGATGAACGCGGGGTCCTCTTCGCTGCCGGGCCCGGGAACCTCCGGACGGTCGATCACCGCCTCGCGGAAACAACTCGACAGCGCGGCGAACTCGAGGATCTCAGTGCCGCCGGTGACCAACTCGGCGGCGTCGGTGATGACCACGCGCGGAGCCGTCAGGTCCAGCGAGTGCGTCGCCTCGGGAACGCTCCACCAGCGGTTGCCCAGCACCGGCACGGCCCCCAGCGACCATGCGGCCCAGAGCCCCAGTACCCAGTCGGGGCTGTTGTGGCCCAGCAGCATGACCCGATCGCCGGGGCTGAGCCCGAAGGCCCGCAGACGCTCTCGCGCTTCGGCGACCGCGGCGAAGAACTCCCCGGTGGTGATCCGGCGACTGCCCTGCACCAGGAATGTGCGATCGCTCCAGCGCTCGACGCCGGTGAGTAACTCGGCGAAGGTGCGGGGCCGTCGGGCGAACACCAGCCCGGGGTGGCCGCCGTAGTGGCCGTCGACGACCTCATCACCCCAGGGGGACTGCACAGCCTCCGATCCTACGAGTGTGCGCACAGGGTTCATCGCATACGGTGGCGGTGTGACCGATGACAGCGAACACGTCCACGAGGTGGCAGTCATCGGCGCCGGACCCGGCGGGATCACCGCCGCCCACCTTCTGCAGCGCCACGGCATCGAGGACTTCGTCATCCTCGAGCGCGCCGACGAGGTGGGCGGGACCTGGCGTGACAACCACTACCCCGGACTGGCCGTCGACATCCCGTCGCTGTGGTACCAGTTCCCCTTCGCCCGCGACCCGAACTGGTCGCGGCTGTTCGCCCCCGGTGCGGAGATCCAGGCCTACCTGCGCAAGGTCGCCGAACAGGTGGGAGTGCACCGCCACCTTCAGACCGAGGCGGAGGTTGTGCGCCAGGTGTGGGACGACGCGCGCGCGGTGTGGCGACTGGAGATCGCCGACGGTCGCACCATCACCGCACGGTTTTTGATCAGCGCGGTCGGCGGCTACATCAATGCCAAACCGGACATCCCGATCGCCGGCATCGACGACTTCGGCGGCAAGATCCTGCGGCCCAACGACTGGGATGACAGCTATGACACGTTAGGCAAGCGGGTGGCGCTCATCGGCACCGGCTCCTCCGGTGTGCAGATCGCCGGTGCCCTGGCTCCGGTCGTGGGACACCTCGACGTGTTTCAGCGCACCCCGGCCTGGGTGCTGCCGAAGGTGGACTTCGAGATCACCGCGCGGTGGCGCCGGTTGCTGCGGCTGCCGGGTGTGCTGCCGGTGATCGACTGGGCCGGACGCACCATGATGGACCTGCTGCTGGTCGGCCCGCTGGTGCATCTGGCGTGGCGGCTGCCGGACCGTCTGCTGGTGCGGCTGATGCCGTTGTACGACGCCTACTGCCGCGGGCTCTACCGCCTGCTGCTGCGCAGCACGGTCAATGACACCGCGATCCGCCGAAAGCTGCTGCCGCGCTACGGCATTCTTGCCAAGCGTCCGGTGATCTCCAGTGCGTTCCTGCCGATCTTCAACCGGCCCAACACCGAACTGATCACCACCGCGATCGACCGGATCA
The DNA here is from genome assembly GCA_021413425.1 of Mycobacterium sp. Classification (GTDB taxonomy): domain Bacteria; phylum Actinomycetota; class Actinomycetes; order Mycobacteriales; family Mycobacteriaceae; genus Mycobacterium. The sequence goes on along the minus strand of JAIOQK010000027.1, from coordinate 16,912 downwards.
CCCCGACCGGGGTTCGCACCACCGATGGAGTGGAGCATCCGGCCGATGCGATCGTCGCGGCGACCGGCTACGAACTGTGGACCGACCCGGAGACCTACCGGCCCGGCACCATCATCGGCCGCGACGGGATCGATCTGGCGGTGCAGTACCGCACCCACGGCCTGGCGAGCTATGCGGGCACCGCCTACCCCGGAATGCCGAACCGGTGGGAACTGGTCGGGCCGCTGGGGTTCGTCGGCTTCGCCTGGTTCGACTATCTGGAGACGGTGTGCGGCCACGCGGTGCGGATCATCACCGAAGCCCGCCGGCGGGGGGCGCAGGTGGCCGAGGTGACACCGCAGGCGTTCGCCGAGCGAAATTCCGAACTCACCCGCCGCGGCAAGGCGATCCGGCTATACCTCACCGAGTGCAACCCGGGTCTGAACACCTACTTCGTCAACTCGCTCGGCCAGACGGTGTACCACCAGCCGCAGACCATCGCCGCATCCCGCCGGTTCAGCAGAACCTCACCACTCTCGGACTACACGTTCTCGACCCGGTCCGCGCGAGCCGACCGACCGGTGCCGGTGTCGGCATGACCCCCACACTCGAGCGGCCACTGGAGGGACGGGTCGCCTACATCACCGGGGCGGCCCGCGGGCAGGGCCGCGCGCACTGCGTCCGGTTGGCCCGCGCCGGCGCGAGCATCGTCGCCATCGACGCCTGCGCTCCGGTCGGTGCCCACATCGGGTATCGGCCCGCCACTCCGGAGGATCTGGCCGAGACGGTCCGGCTGGTGGAGGGCGAGGGCGCCAAGATCTACGCCGACCGCGTCGACGTCCGTGATCTGGCCGGGCAGCAGCGCGTGACCGCCAGCGCCATCGAACAATTCGGCCGACTCGATGTCGTGGTGGCCAACGCCGGCGTGATGAGCTGGGGCCGGGTCTGGGAGATCCCCGCCGAACAGTGGCAGGAAATGATCGATATCAACCTGACCGGCTTCTGGAACACCATCGTCGCGACGGTTCCGGGCATGATCGAGGCCGGCAACGGCGGTTCGATCATCGCGACGAGTTCGGCCGCCGGCATCAAGGCGGTACCCGGTGCGGGGCACTACTGCGCCAGCAAGTTCGGCGTCGTCGGTCTGACCAACTCGCTGGCAATCGAATTGGGTGAGTACAACATTCGGGTGAACTCCATCCACACCTACGGCGTGGACACCGAACTCGGCAACGACGTGTCGATGTACGCGACCTTTGAGAAGCACCCGACGTACGTCTACAGCTTCTCGCCGGGTGCGCTGCCCACCGAGTCGCTGACCCCGCCGCAAGAGATCAGCGAGGTGGTGCTGTTTTTGGCCAGCGACGCCTCTTCACTGATGACCGGCGCGCAGGTGGTCGCCGACAAGGGCTACCTGAAGATCTAGGCCGGCCCTACCCTGCGGCCCCGGTCGCGATGGCCTTGGCCCAGCGGTAGTCCGCCTTGCCCGCGGGGGAGCGCACCACGTGATCGGTGCGCACGAATGCCTTCGGCACCTTGTAGTCGGCGATGTGGGCGCGGCACGCCTGCGCCAGTTCCTCGTCGGTGGCGCTGCGGTTCTCGGCGAACTGCACGATCGCGACCACCTCGTTGCCCCAGCGCTCCGAAGGCCGACCGGTCACCACGACGTCATAGACCGACGGATGGCTGGCGACGGCACGCTCGACCTCCTCGGCGAAGATCTTCTCCCCGCCGGAGTTGATGGTGACCGAATCGCGGCCAAGTAGTTCGATGCGGCCGTCGTCGAGCAGGCGCGCCTTGTCGCCGGGTATGGACCAGCGCACCCCGTCGATGGTGGGGAAGGTGCGTGCGGTCTTCTCCGCGTCGCCGAGGTACCCCAGCGGCACGAACTCACGCCGGGCCAGCCAGCCCTCACCCTCGCCGGGTGCCAGCACGCGGGTGAAGTCGACGGAGACGACGGTGGTGTCGGCGAGCGCGGTGAACGTCGCGGTCGCGATGTCCGCACCCTTGGTGGCGATGGTGGTCATCTGCGCGCCGGATTCCGAGGCGCCCACGGCGTCCATGATCATCAGGTTCGGCAGCGCGGCCAGCAGCCGGTCGCGAACCGTCGGAGAGAGCGTCGCCCCGCCGTTGGTGATGGCGAGCAGACCGGACAGGTCGTAGTCGCCCTTCTCGATCTGATCCACCAGCGGACGGGCGATCGCGTCGCCGACCACCGGGATGCCCAGCACTCGCTCGCGTTCGGCCAACCGGAGTACCGCGTCGGCGTCGAGGCGGACCACGTCATCGGGCAGGGCGATCCAGCCGCCGGTGCTGACTGAGTTGAAGACGCCCCACTGCGCGGCGCCATGCATCAGCGGCGGGATCAGCAGCAGCGACCGCACGCCGGCCTGGGTGCGGGCCTGCTCGGCCAGATCGCCGTAGGTGCTCAACTGCTCACCGGCGGCCAGGAACGGCCGACCGCCCATCGCCGACATGAAGATGTCGTGCTGTCGCCACAGCACGCCCTTGGGCATGCCGGTGGTGCCGCCGGTGTAGAGGATGTATAGGTCCTCACCGCTGGGTGTGGGCATGCCGCCGGTGGGTGCGGGGGTGCGCACGACCTCCTCGTAATCCACGGCGTCGGGCAGCAGTTCGTTGCCGGAGTCGTCGGCCACCTGGATGAGCACCTGCAGATCCGGCAACCGGCCGCGGATCGACTGCACGTGCGGGGCGAACTCGGCGGCGTAGACCAGGGCCTTGGCTCCTGCGTCGCCGAGGAGGTAGAGCAGTTCCTCTTCGACGTACCGGTAGTTGACGTTGAACGGTGCGACCCGGGCGCGGTAGCCGGCCACCATGGCTTCCAGATACTGGTTGCCGTTGCGCATGTACAGGCCGACGTGGTCCTGTCCGGACTGGTGCCCGGCCAGTTCACTGCGTTCGGTGTGGCAGCCCAATCCGCGGGAGACGAGGTAGTGCGCGATCCCGTCGATGCGGGCGTCCATCTGCCCGTAGGTCAGCCGCAGATCCCGCCAGATCAGCACCTTGCCGTCCGGGATGGTTTCCGCCACGGTGCGGAAGACGGTGGAAAGGTCGAAGGTCGCGTCACTGCCCATGGCGGACAGTCTGCCAAAGGGTGCACGGGCGGCCCCACCGAACGGTTCGATGGTTCAATTCAGTGGTGACTGCATCCGGGCGCGCGCGCATCGATTTCCCGTCCCGCATCGGTGTGTGGTGGGCCAGCGACACCTGGCCGATGCAGGCCGCCTGCGAGGTCGCCGGCGAGATCGAGGAACTCGGCTACGGGTCGCTGTTCATCCCCGAGGTGGGTCTCAAGGACTGCCTGGTGGAGTCGGCAGCCTTCCTGGCGGCCACCAAGCGTCTCGTCATCGGGACGGGCATCGCCAACATCCACGCCCGTATCGCGGGAACGATGGAGGGCGCCGGACGCACCCTGACCGCTCTGCATCCTGGCCGGTTCGTCCTCGGACTGGGCGTCAGCCACGGTCCGTTGGTCCAGAACATGCTCGGCGGCACCTACTCCAAGCCGCTGGCCACCATGCGCGGCTACCTGGACCGCATGGCCGCGCTGCCGGAGATGATCGAACCCGGCGCCGGCCGGCCCACCCGACTGCTGGCGGCGTTGGGACCCAAGATGATTGAGCTCTCCGGCACCCACGCCGACGGTGCACACCCGTATCTGGTCAACCCCGCCCAGACCGCCGTCACCCGTGAGATCCTCGGCCCGGACAAGTGGGTGGTCTCCGAGCAGGCGGTGGTCGTCGGGGAGAACGACGAGGAACAACTGCGCCGAGCGCACCTGCATCTGCAGATCTACTCGGGGCTGCCGAACTACCGCAATTCCTGGCTGCGCCAGGGCTTCGATGAGTCCGACTTCGTTCCGGGCGGATCGGAGCGTCTCGCCCGCGGCATCGTGGGGATGGGACCGCTGCAGCAGGCGGCCGCCACGGTCACCGCCCATCTTGAGGCGGGTGCCGACCATGTCGTGGTGCAGGTGCTCGGCGATGGCAACCCGGCGTGGGACCCGCGGCCGGCGCTGCGCGAGTTGGCTGCTGTGCTCAAGCCTGCTAGCGCCTGAGCCAGGCGCTGACGGTGGACGAATCCCGGGTGTAGGACTCGTACCACTGGTCGTGGAACAGGCTCGCCCCGCTGATGTCCTGATCTCCCGCCCAGACCACCCGGATGCGAACGGTGCCCTTCATGTAGATGTCGGCCCGCTCGTCGCTGATCCTCCGGTTCCAGCCCCGCTCCTCGCCCAGTTGGGCCAGGACCTGCCGCTCGCCGGTATCAGCCATGCATCCGTCTCCTCATCCCTCTACCGTGGGAAAGACTAGCCCAGGGGTGAGGAGGCGAAAATGGAACGGCAGCGCCGCGACATCCGGATTCCCTCGCATGGTGAGCAACTCGCCGCCTATCTCTACCGCCCCGATGATGCGGCGGGAAGCGTCCCGTGTGTCGTCATGGCGCACGGCTTTTCGGCCACCCGCGACGACGGGCTGCCGAAGTATGCCGAGGCGTTCCAGCGCGCCGGCTTCGCGGTCATCCTGTTCGACTACCGGCACTTCGGAGCGTCCACCGGCGAGCCCCGCCAGGTGCTCGACATCTCCCGTCAGCAGCAGGACTATCGCTGCGTCATCGACTGGGCGCGGAGCACCGATGGCATCGACCCCGACCGGATCGTGCTGTGGGGCACGTCGTTCAGCGGCGGCCACGTGCTGGCGGTGGCCGCGACCGACCCACGGATCGCCGCGGTGATCTCCCAGGCGCCCTTCACCGACAGCATCGCCGTCATGCGAGAACTCCCGCTGCGCAATCTTCTGCGCGGCAGTGCGGTAGCCGTGGCGGACCGGGTCGGCGCTCTGCTGGGCCGCGCGCCCCGCAACATCCCGGCAGTCGGACCACCCGGAACATTTGCGGTCATGACCGCTGCCGACGCGCAGGAGGGCTTCGAGGCTATCGCCGGGCCGAACACCCTGTGGCGCAACGAGGTCGCCGCCCGGATCATGCTCGCCGTGGCCGGCTACCGACCGGTGCGGTACGCCGCGCAGCTGGCGATGCCGGTGTTGTTCTGTGTGTGCGACGACGACACCACCACGCCACCGGGGCCGAGCATCCGGGCGGCTCGGGACGCACCCCGCGGCGAGTTACGGCGCTATCCCTACGGACACTTCGCCATCTACAACGATCCGCAGGTGAAGACCGACCAGGTGGAGTTCCTGAGCCGGGTCGTCGGGGAACCGTAGGCTAACGGCGGCGGGCTCTCGCCACCAGATCGACTGTGGCCATGCGTAATTCGTCGACCGAATCGAGTCGGCCGCCGAAGCCGACCCGCGTGTAGGCGGCACCGCGCGGGGTGTCGACTTTGAGGTCGAGCCCGTAGCGGTCCACCCCGGTGCAGATCGCCGAGGTGGCATCGGGGTAACCACCCAGCGCCTGCGCCATCTCAGTCAGTGCAACGGCGTGGTCGGCGTTGAGGTGCTCGATCGCCCCGGCCGCGTGCGGGTGGATCGGGTCGGCTTCGGCGGTGGCGTACTCGGCGGCAGAGGCCGAGTCCATCCGTCCGTATCCACCCACCCAACGCACGCGCGCAACCCGCAGCACCCACAGCGCGAAGTCGGAGTACTCGATGTAGTACTTCGCCGCCGGCACCGCGGCGACGTGGGCGTCGCGGGCGGCCGCCAGTTCGTCGCCGATGGGTGTTTCGACGGCGCCGGCCAGGGTGATGCGACTCGACGCCAGTGGATCGACTTCGGTGGTGGGCGCGACGATCGACAGGCTGGCCCGGGGATCGGCGGCCAGGTTGCGGCCGTGCTCGGCGAGATGGGATACGCACAGCACCGGCGCACCGCCGAGTAGTCCGTAGGTGATGAACGAGGCCCACGGGTCGCCGGCGGCGGTGAGGCTGGCCAGCGTGGCGGCATTGGTGGAGGCGACGATGGTGCGCGCCTCCTCGGCGGCTGACGGCCGCCGGTCATCGGCCACCTGGGTCAGCGGCGGGGGAATGGTCGGGGCGTCGCCCGGGTCGCCATGATCGCGGGAGGCCACGGTTGCCGACGATACCGCTGTAGGTCCACTTGACGGCGGCGGTACCTTGTCGTGCATGAGTCGCGACACGGGATCGAAGAAGTTCGTCGAGCAGGAACACGCCCGCTTGGAGTCGGAGCTGGCCGATCTGAAGCGTCGGCGTGACCAGCTTCGGTCGGATCTGCAGGGTGACGCCGAGACCGTCGGTGACCGCGGTGACGCCGCCGACGCGCTGCAGCGGGCCGAGGACCTCGCCGGCGTCGAGGAGCAGATCGGCCGGGTCACCTGGCTGCTCGCCGGGGGCAACACCACCGTCGAGGGTCAACTCCCGAACGGCACCCAGGTCAAGCTCCGCTTCTCCGACGGTGAGGAGAGCACCATGCGGGTGGTCAACTACATCGAGGAGACCCCGGCCGGCGCCGAGGACACCACCCTGACCGCCGACAGCCCGCTGGGCCTTGCGCTCTTCGGCCTCAAGGCCGGCGAGACCATCAGCTACCGGACGCCTCGCGGCGAGCTCGAAGTCACGCTGCTGGCCATCAAGAAGCCCTGATGCGCGCCATCAGGGTCACCACGCTGGGCGGCCCGGAGTCCGTCGAACTGGTCGAGGTGGACGAACCGCCGGCCGATGACGGGGTTGTGGTCGATGTGCACGCGGCCGGTGTGGCCTTCCCGGACGCCCTGCTGACCCGTGGCCTCTACCAGTACCGCCCGGAGTTGCCGTTCATTCTCGGTGCCGAATTGGCCGGGGTGGTACGTACCGCACCGGCGGGCGCGCACGTCAAAGCAGGGGATCGGGTCGCCGGGCTGACCATGCTCGGCGGTGCGATGGCCGAGACCGCGGTGCTGGGCACCGACCGGGTCTTCCCGCTGCCCGACACTGTCAGTTTCGAAGCCGGCGCGGGCCTGCTGTTCAACGACCTCACGGTGTACTTCGCGCTGACCGTGCGGGCCCGGCTGGCCGAAGGCGAGACCGTGCTGGTGCACGGTGCCGCCGGCGGCATCGGCACGTCCACCCTGAGGATCGCTCCGGCGCTCGGCGCGGGTCGGGTCATCGCGGTGGTGAGCACCCAGGACAAGGCAGAGGTCGCCCGGGCGGCCGGGGCGGACGACGTCGTACTGGCCGGCGGATTCAAGGACGCGGTCGCCGACCTGACCGGTGGCAAGGGAGTGGACATCGTCATGGATCCGGTCGGCGGCGACCGGTTCACAGACTCGCTGCGATCGCTGGCCCCGGCCGGTCGATTGCTGGTCGTCGGGTTCACCGGCGGGGAGATCCCCACGGTGAAGGTCAACCGGCTGCTGCTCAACAACATCGACGTGGTCGGGGTCGGGTGGGGCGCCTGGACGCTGAGCCACCCCGGGGCGCTGGCGCAGCAGTGGAAGGGCCTGGCGGCGCTGCTGAACTCGGGCAAACTGGCTGCCCCGCAGCCGGAGGTGTACCCGTTCGAGCAGGCCGCGGCCGCGGTCGCCTCGCTGGAGAACCGCTCCGCCCGCGGCAAGGTGGTCGTGCGGGTCCGCGACTGACACCCGACGCCGGGGTCGAGCGCCCCAACGCCGACGATGCCGGTCGCCTCCCGGCGGACCCGTGGCCGAACAGCGTCGGGCTTGTCGGTGCCCGGGTCTACGGTGGTCGTCGATGGCCCTGCACATTCACCGCGCGGAACGCACCGACATCCTCGCGGACGGGTTGGGGAAGCTGCTGGCCACGCCTCCTGCCGACCCGTTCGCGGCGGATCTCGTCGTGGTGCCCGCACGCGGCGTGGAGCGCTGGCTGTCCCAGCGGCTCTCCCACGTTCTCGGTCGCGGCGCCGGAGCCGACGGGGTGTGCGCCGGGGTCGAGTTCCGCTCACCGGCGTCACTGATCGCCGAGATCACCGGCACCCGCGAGGAGGACCCGTGGTCACCCGAGGCGATGACCTGGCCGCTGCTGGAGACCATCGACTCGCACCTCGACGAATCGTGGTGCGCGCCGCTTGCCGCCCACCTCGGCCACTGTGAGACCGATCCGGTGGAGAAGGACCTGCGCCAAGGCCGCCGCTACGCGGTCGCGCGCAGGCTGGCCGGACTGTTCGCGTCCTACGGCCGGCAGCGCCCGCAACTGCTGGCCGGCTGGCTCGGCGGCAACACCGACGGCCTCGATGATGACCTGGCCTGGCAGCCGGAGTTGTGGCGCCGTCTCGTCGCGGCGATGGGGATCGATCCGCCGCACATCCGGCATCACCAGACCGTCGAGAAGCTCCGCACTTCCGGTGCGGACCTGCCACCTCGGCTCTCACTGTTCGGCTACACCCGGCTTGCCTCGACCGACATCGACCTCCTCGACGCGCTGTCGGTTCACCATGAGTTGCACCTGTGGCTTCCGCACCCGAGTGCGCAGCTGTGGAGTGAGCTGTCGGATCTGCGCGGGGTGATTCCGCGTCGCGGCGACGTCAGCCACCGCCGCGTCGCACACCCGTTGCTCGCCACCCTCGGCCGAGATCTTCGCGATCTGCAGCGTGTCCTGCCGCAGACTGCCGACACCGATGAGTTCCTGTCCGGCGCCGACCGTCCGGACACACTTTTGGGGTGGCTGCAATCCGATATCGCCGCCAACGCCGTTCGGCCCAGCGGTCGTACTCTTCGCCCGGGTGACCGTTCGGTACAGGTGCACAGCTGCCACGGCCCGGCCCGGCAAGTGGACGTGCTGCGCGAGGTGCTGCTGGGCCTGCTCGCCGATGACGAGACGCTCGAACCGCGCGACATCCTGGTGATGTGCCCGGATATCGAGACCTACGCCCCGCTGGTCGCTGCGAACTTCGGCCTCGGCGAAGTAGTTCCCGATGCACATCCCGCTCATCAACTGCGGGTGCTGCTGGCCGACCGGTCGCTGATCCAGACAAACCCACTGCTTGCTGTCGCATCGCAGCTGCTCACCATGGCGGGCAGCCGAGTCACCGCCAGCGAGGTGCTCAACCTCATCCAGAGCGACCCGGTGCGCTCCCGGTTCGGATTCACCGACGACGACCTCGATGACATCACCGAATGGGTTCGTGAGTCGAATATCCGGTGGGGTTTCGACAAAGAACACCGGGAACCGTACGGGCTGAGCTTCATTCATCACACCTGGCGCTTCGGGCTGGACCGGATTCTGGCCGGGGTCGCTCTCTCCGATGACTCGCAGGCATGGATCGACGCCACGTTGCCTCTCGATGACGTCGGCAGCAACCGGGTGGAGTTGGCAGGCCGGCTGTGCGAGTTCATCGACCGGCTACGCCGAGTCGTTGATTCACTCACCGGCAGCCGTCCGCTGCGGGACTGGCTCACCGCCCTGGTCGACGGCATCAAGTCGGTCACCCGCGTCGGCGACGAGGATGCCTGGCAGATCAGTCAGCTGGAGCGCGAACTTGGCGACGTGCTGGCCCGGGCGGGTTCGCGGGCGGACACCGTGCTGCGGCTGCCAGATATTGCGCAGATGCTGTACCGCCATCTCGCCGGCCGGCCCACCCGCGCCAATTTCCGCACCGGCACGCTCACGGTGTGCACCATGGTGCCGATGCGTTCAGTGCCACACCGTGTGGTGTGCCTGGTCGGCCTGGATGACACCGTCTTCCCGCGTATCGGTTCCGTCGACGGTGACGACGCGCTAGCCCGCAACCCGATGACCGGTGAGCGCGATGTCCGCTCCGAGGACCGCCAGCTGCTACTCGACGCAGTATGCGCCGCCACCGACACCCTCGTGATCACCTACACCGGTGCCAACGAGCAGACCGGTAAACCCAGTCCGCCCGCGGTGCCGCTGGCCGAACTGCTCGACGCGCTGGACAAGACCGCCGAAGCTTCAGTGCGCGGTACCGTCGTGACGCAGCATCCCCTGCAGCCCTTCGACGTTCGCAATGTTGCGCCCGGCGCCGTCGTCGTCTCTGAGCCGGACGTGCCGTTCACCTTCGACTCGACCGTGTTGCGCGCCGCGCGCGCCGCCGAGGGCCAGCACCGCGACCGGCCAAAGTTCGCCGCGGCACAGCTTCCGCCGCCAGAGCATGGAGATGTTTCACTCGCCGACCTGATCGGATTCTTCAAGGATCCGGTGAAGGGCTTCTTCCGGTCACTCGACTACACACTGCCCACCGATGTCGAGGGCGTCGATGACGCGATCCCAGTCGACATCAACGCGCTGGAGGAGTGGACGGTCGGCGACCGCATGCTCGCCGACATGCTGCGGGGGATGACCCCCGAGCGCGCGCTCAAAGCGGAGTGGTGTCGCGGCACGCTGCCGCCCGGCCAGATCGGGTGGCGCACCGCACGCAGGATCCGTGATCAGGCCGCACAACTGGCCGCCGAGGCCGCCGGTTTCCGAACCGATGCTGCCACCGCTGTTGACGTCGATATCGACTTGGGTGAAGGGCGGCTACTGACAGGAACGGTATCGCCGGTGTTCGAAAGCCGGCTGGTCTCGGTGACCTACTCCCGACTGGGCGGCAAACATCTGCTCGAGGCGTGGATTCCTTTGCTTGCATTGGCGGCTCACGATCCTGCCGGCCGCTGGTCGGCGGTGTGCATCGGCCGGCGGAAGAGAGGAGAGGGGGTCCGACGCGAGACGATCAGCCGCCCGAGCGTCTCCGCGGTGGAAATTCTGCGTGATCTGGTCGGCATCTACGACGCCGGACGGCGCGAGCCGATTCCGCTGCCGCTCAAGACGTCCTACGCCTGGGCTGAGGCGCGGATCAGTGGCGGTGACCCGTTCACCCCGGCCACTTACGCGTGGAAGTCGAACGACAACTTCGCCGGCGAGGACAAGCACCCGCCGCATGCACGGGCATGGACGCCCGGCGCGCCGCTCTCTGTCCTGCTCGACCCGGTCCGCCCGGGTGAGGAGCAGCCGGGTGAGTCCACTCGGCTCGGCGCCTATTCAGTCCGGCTGTGGCTGCCGATGCTGCAGGCGCTGGGGGGTGCGCGGACGCGATGACGACTACCGACACCGACAACCAGATCGCGTCCGGGGCGGGCACGTTCGATCTGCTGGGTCCGCTGCCAGAACCCGGTTCCACCACCGTGCTTGAGGCCAGTGCCGGCACCGGAAAGACGTTCGCGCTCGCGGGTCTGGTCACCCGCTATATCGCTGAAGGCGTGGCGAGCCTCGACGAGATGCTGCTGATCACCTTCAGCCGCTCAGCCACCCGTGAGTTGCGCGATCGCGTGCGCAGGCAGCTCGCTGATGCACTGGCCGCGTTCGACAACCCCGATTCAGTCGGGGAGAACCAGGTCATCGCACACCTGCTGGCCGGCACGCCGGAGGAGTTGTCCGAGCGCAAGACGCGCCTGGGTGACGCGCTGGCTGGATTCGACGCCGCCACCATCGCCACCATTCATCAGTTCTGCAGACTGGTGCTCACGTCGCTGGGCGTCGCCGGTGACAGCGACGCCGGCGTCGAACTTGTGGAGAGCCTCGAGGATCTGGTCACCGAGATCGTTGATGATCTTTATCTCGTCCGATTCGGCCGGGATCAGGATGAGCCCCCACTGACCTATAAGAAGGCACGCAAGATCGCGCGCGAGGTGGTGAACAATCCATCGACTGAGCTGCGTCCAATAGACCCTGATCCCGACAGCTACGCGGCCGCCTGCATCGAGTTCGCGAACGCCGTGCGGGGGGAGGTCGAGATCCGCAAACGCCGCCAGGGCATCCTCGGCTACGACGACCTGCTCACCCGGCTGGCCGCCGCACTGGAGGCCGACGGCTCACCGGCCCGGCTGCGCATGAACCGTCGCTGGCCGATCGTCATGGTCGACGAATTCCAGGACACCGATCCCGTGCAGTGGCGCGTGATCAATCATGCGTTTACCGGCAGCTCGACGCTGGTCCTCATCGGCGACCCGAAGCAGGCGATCTACGCCTTCCGAGGCGGGGACATACACACCTACCTCGGCGCCGCGGACTCCGCAGGGCGCAAGCAGACCATGGGAACCAACTGGCGCAGTGACGGCGCGCTCGTCGACCGATTGCAGGCGGTATTGCGCGGAACCCGCCTCGGTGACCCACGCATCGTGGTGCACGACGTCGACGCGCACCACGCCGGAACCCGCTTGAGCGGCGCACCCTGCAATGACCCGTTCCGTCTGCGGGTGGTGCCACGGAAGAAGTTCGGCAAGGACGGCGACAAGGTCATTGGTATCGACGACCTGCGGTCCTACATCGGCGAGGACCTCGCCGGTGATATCGCCGCTCTGCTGGACAGTTCAGCCACTTTCGACGGGGATCCGGTGATGGCCGGAGACATCGCGGTGATCGTCGAGAAGCGTAAAGATGCCCGTGCGTGCTTCGCCGCGTTGATCGCCGCCGGCATACCCGCTGTCTACACCGGCGACTCCGACGTCTTCGATTCCGAAGCCTGCGATGACTGGCTTGCATTGCTGGAGGCGTTCGACCAGCCGCACCGCTCCGGCGTGGTCCGTGCGGCGGCGACCACGATGTTCTTTGGTCATACTGCTGAAGAGCTTGCAACTCAGGGTGACTCGCTCACCGACAGCGTGGCCGAGACCGTCCGTGAATGGGCGGACCACGCCCGCTCGTGCGGTGTTGCGGCGGTGTTCGAAGCGGCCCGTATCCGTGGGATGGCAGATCGCACCTTGTCGTACCGGGACGGTGAGCGCTATATGACCGACATGGCGCATGTGACGCAACTGTTGCAGGAGGCGGCGCATCGGGACCACCTCACCCTGCCCGCGCTTCGGGACTGGCTTCGTGACCGCCGCGAGGAACGCACCGGCGACACCGAGCACAACAAGCGTCTTGATCGCGACGCTGCGGCCGTTCAGGTGATGACCGTTCATGGCAGCAAGGGACTGCAGTTCCCAATCGTCTATTTGCCCTTCGCGTTCAACCGCAATGTGCAGCAGCGCGACGAGATCCTTTTTCATGACAACCAGGTCCGGTGTCTGCACATCGGCGGCAAGGGCAGCCCCGACTACGCCGAGGTGGCGATCCTCGGACGTCGGGAGGCCGCGGGTGATGACAGCAGGCTGATGTACGTCGCGATGACGCGGGCCCAGGCGCAGGTGGTTACCTGGTGGGCGCCGTCGCGAGACGAACCCAACGGCGGGCTGTCGCGGCTTCTGCGTGATCGTCGCCCCGGCGACGAGGCGATCCCCGATCAGTGCGCCACCAAGACGGTCACCGACGCCGAAGCGCTCGAACGCTTCGCGGAATGGGAGGCTGCCGGCGGACCTGTGGTCGAGGTGGCGGACATCAAACCGGTCGTCGGGATCCCGGCCAGTGCGCCGCTGTCCAACCTCGGTGTGCGCCACTTCCACCGCGGCATCGACACCACCTGGCGGCGTACCTCGTACTCGGGTCTGGTTCGCGCCGCCCAGGAGAGCTCCGGGGTGAGCAGCGAGCCCGACGTCGTCGAACTCGACGACGAGGTCGCCGACATCGTGCTGACCGTGCCCGCCACCGGCGCGGGCATCCCGTCCCCGATGGCAGAGCTTCCGAAGGGCGCTAAGTTCGGCAACCTGGTGCACGCCGTCCTCGAACACGCCGACCCGCTGGCCGCCGACCTGGCGGCGGAGTTGGCCGCACAGATCGACAAACACTCGCTGTGGTGGCCCGTCGACGTGCCGGCGGCCCAGCTCGCCGCGGCGCTCATTCCCATGCACGACACCCCGCTGGGTCCGCTGGTCGGCAACCTCACCCTGCGCCAGATCGGACTTGCCGATCGGTTGTGCGAGATGGACTTCGAGTTTCCGTTGGCCGGTGGTGATCTGCGCAACGGACAACCTCAGCACGCAGGTGCAGACATCCGGTTGGCCGACGTCGGCCGGCTGCTATCCCGACACCTGCCCGCCGATGATCCGCTGGCGCCCTACGTCGACCGGCTCACCGACGCCCAGCTCGGCCGCCAGTCATTACGCGGCTACCTCAGCGGATCGCTCGATGTCGTGTTGCGCGTTCCTGGCGGCTCCGGCGGGACCGCCGATCATCGTTACGTAGTGGCCGATTACAAGACCAACTGGCTCGGCGACACCGACCGGCCCCTCACCGCGGCCGACTACACACCCGCACGAATGGCCGAGGCCATGCTGCATTCCGATTACCCCCTGCAGGCACTGCTGTACTGCGTGGTGCTGCACCGGTTCCTGCGCTGGCGGCAGCCCCACTATGACCCCGCACGCCACCTTGGCGGCGTGCTGTATCTGTTCGTGCGCGGCATGTGCGGCCCGGACACCCCGGTGACCGATGGCAACCCTGCCGGGGTGTTCGGCTGGCAGCCGCCCGCCGCACTGGTTGCCGAGTTGTCGGATCTTCTCGACGGCAGGGAGGTGGCGGCGTGAGCGCCCCGGTCACAGATGCCGCCGACTGGCGGCGCAGTGTCTCCGCGACAGGCATCCTGCGGAGATTCAACGACGCCGGTGTACTGGAGAGCTCCGATGTCCTGGTGGCGCAACGGCTCACCGAACTGGCGGGTGAGACCGACGAGGTTGTCACGCTCGCGATCGCCTTCGTGGTTCGAGCCGTTCGCGGCGGATCGGTCTGCCTGGATCTGGCCGCCGTGCAACAGCAGCTGGACGAACCGGACCTGCCGTGGCCGGACCCGGCCGAGTGGCTGGGTGCGGTGTCGGCCAGTGTGCTCGCCGCTGACCCGCCGGTTCTGCACCTCGACGGCGGACTGCTCTATCTCGACCGCTACTGGATTGAGGAGTGCCGGGTCGCCCGCGACATTCTCACACTGGCGGCCGTGCGTCGTTCCGGCTCGATGCCGGACGTGCACCGGCTCTTCCCGGACAGCTACGCCGAACAGCGCGCCGCTGCCACGGTGGCGATAAACCGGGCGCTGACCGTGCTGACCGGCGGGCCGGGAACCGGTAAGACCACCACCGTTGCGCGGTTGCTCGCGTTGCTGTCCGAGCAGGCGCAACTCGATCGCCGGCCTCCGCTGCGGATCGCCCTGGCCGCACCCACTGGCAAGGCTGCCGCGCGCCTGCTGGAGGCGGTGCAACTCGAAGTCGATGCCCTCGATGCCGTCGACCGTGATCGCCTGCCCGCCTTGAACGCCACTACGATGCACCGGCTGCTGGGTAGCCGGCCCGACACCTCGTCGCGGTTCCGGCACAACCGCGACAACCGGCTGCCGCACGACGTCATCGTCATCGATGAGACGTCAATGGTGTCACTGACGATGATGGCGCGATTACTGGAAGCCGTGCGGCCGGACTCGCGGTTACTACTCGTCGGCGACCCCGACCAGTTAGCGTCCGTGGAGGCCGGCGCGAGGAACACCGGATGCTGTGCGCGCATCGCCGCGGGCCGCATGGTGTTGCGTACTGGAACCGTCAGATCGAGCGGTGGCTCTCCGAGCAGACCGACATGCCACTCTGGGCGCCGTGGTACCCGGGGCGTCCGATCCTGGTCACTGCCAACGACTACGGCCTGGGCCTCCTCAACGGCGACACCGGGGTGGCCGTGGTGCGCGACGGTGTGCTGCGCGCGGTGATGGCCGTGGCGGGCGGGCCGACCGAGCTGGCCACCAGCCGCCTTGCCGACATTGAGACCATGCACGCGATGACGATTCACAAGAGCCAGGGCAGCCAGGCCACTGAGGTCACGGTGCTGCTGCCGCCGGAAGACTCCCGGCTGCTGACCCGCGAACTTCTCTATACCGCGGTGACCCGGGCGCGGGAGAAGGTGCGGGTGATCGGATCAGCCGAGCAGTTCCAGGCGGCCATCGCTCGCCGTGCTGTTCGGGCCACCGGTCTGAGCCGCCGGCTGCGTGACACCGCGGCCGACTGAGGTGCGCACGACCTCAGGCGCCGACATCATCATCGACGGCGACGTCGTCGTGAAGATCCACCGGGCCGGCACCGACCCCGCCGCCCTGGCCATGCGCGTGCAGACCGCGGCGCGGTTGGGCGCCGGCGGCGGACCGCTGCTCGCTCCGCTGAGCAGTGCCGTGGACCCGGCACCGGAGCAGCGCTGGATGACCCGGTGGCCGCGGGTGTCCACCGTGGTGCGTGACACGGGGCGGCTGCCGTGGGCGCCCGCCGGGGCGCTCCTGGCGGTATTGCACACCTGCGAGATCGGCCCAGCACTTCCCGGCCATCGAGCGGTCGACCGGATCCGGGGCGCACTGCAGCGACTGCCCGCGGATGCGCCGCCGCTCATTCGGGCCGCGGCGCAGGCCCTCCCGCCGCGGGCCTGGGACCCCTCGCCCCGGGACCGCCCGGCCACCCTGGTGCATGGCGACTTCCACCTCGGTCAGTTGGGGCAGCTCGCAGGCGGGCCGTGGCAGTTGATCGACATCGACGACCTCGGATTCGGCGACCCGGCGTGGGATTTGGCCCGTGCGGCCGGTTTCTGGGCGGCGGGGCTGATCCCGCATGCAGACTGGCAGGACTTCATCGACGGCTATCGCGGTGGGTGCGGACCGGCGCTGCCGGGGACCGGCGACCCGTGGGATGTGCTGGAACCCCTGGCTCGGGGCGCGGTGGTGCACGCGGCCGCGGTCGGGGCGCGCTACCCGGGCGACGAGTCGCAGGTGGAGTTGCTCGCCGCCTGCCGGCGGATGATCGACCAGAGCAGCTAGCTGGAGAAGAACAACCTGCCGAAGCCGCCCTTGCGGTAGCGGTGGTTGCCGTGGCTGCCCCATGCCGGGCCGTAGCCCTGCTGCTGGTAGCCCTGCTGGGGGTATTGCTGCTGCGGGCGCTGCTGCTGCGGGGGCGGAGAGGCCTCGACGAACCGGCTCTCCAATTGGGAGAGCGCCTCAAGCTCGCCGAAGTCGAGGAAGATTCCGCGGCAGCTGTCGCACTGTTCGAGATGCACGCCGTTGCGCTCATAGGTGTGCATGACTCCGGCGCACTTCGGGCACAGCAGCAGATTGCCGTGGTTCGGTTTGTCCATGCCCGACTGTAACCCGCTTCACGAATCGGGTTACGC
>JAIOQK010000219.1 GCA_021413425.1 Mycobacterium sp. | reverse complement strand
CATCCGCCATCCCGCCGGCAATGGCTGAGATCTCCTCGTACGCTGCGTCATACGTCGGGATCGGCGCGCCGCTGCCGGTCGTGTGGAAGGCGAAGCGCGACGACGAAACGCCCAGCGCTCCGACCTCGATGGCCTCGGCTGCGAGCTTGCGCATCAGCGCCATGTCCTCGGCCGTTGCCGGTTCGCAGTCGGCCCCCCGCCGGCCCATCACGTACACCCGCAGCGGCGAGTGCGGAAGGTAGGCCGCGACGTCGATATCGCGCTGCCGCGACTCCAGCGCGTCGAGGTACTGCGGGAAGGTCTCCCAGTCCCAGGGCAGCCCGTCGGTCATCACCACCCCGGGGATGTCCTCCACGCCGGCCATCACATCGACGAGCACCTCGTGATCGCCGGGCCGGCACGGCGCGAATCCGACGCCACAGTTGCCCATCAGTGCCGTGGTCACGCCGTGCGAGGACGACGGCGACATCCGCTGAGACCAGATCGCCTGCCCGTCGTAGTGGGTGTGCAGATCGACGAAGCCGGGTGTGACGAGCAGGCCGGTTGCGTCGATCTCCCGGTCGCCCTCACCGTCGCACACGCCGACGGCGACGATGACGCCGCCCGAGATCGCGACGTCGCCACGGTAGGGCTCACCACCGAGTCCATCGACGACGGTGCCGTTGCGGATAACGAGGTCATAGCTCATGCGAGTCAGATTACGTCGGTCCGGCGCCCCTGCGTAGCGTCAAATTCATGGCCGAATCCTTACCGGAGCAACCCGCTGACCCGGTACGGCCACCACGCCGAGGATGTATCCAGGCCGCCGGCTCCCGCTGATCTGCTCTCCGGCGATTACCATGCGGTGCACAAGACGACCCTGGAACACATCGCCGGAAATCACCGCGGCGGACTCAGCCCGCGTGATCAACCAGAACTGGAGCCCGCCTGTGACGGTTAGTGTGCGGCTGGTCAGCATCATCGACGACTGCGCCCGGCGCCTCGGTCAGGCGGCCTACCTACGGGGGATCGCGACCTGATCGATCACGCTCTTCTCGGCTGGCCGTTCGTCGGCTTGCCGCTGATGGTGCTGCTCGGACTGGGGGTCCGCGACGGCGCGACTCCGGTGGACGCCTGGATGCAGCAGGCCCGAGACGGCCCGTTGGGATCGCTACTGCTCTTCACCGACTACCGCACCGTCCAGGCACTGCTGCTGATCGCGGTGGCGGTGTCGCTCTACCGGCGGATGTGGGCGCTGGTGCCGGTCATCGTCGTGGTGCCGATCGTGGCGGTGTGGGCGGCGCGTGCTCTCAAACCGATCTTCGGTCGGCTCAAGGATGAGGGTCTGGCCTACCCCAGCGGCCACACCACCGCGATGGTTGCGGTGCTGGGAATGTTGATTCTTGCCATCGGGGTGCGGCGATGGCTGCTGTGGGCCGCGGCGGTCTTCGCCGCACTCGGCATCCTGGGCCAGTCCGTCACCTACCACTACTTCACCGACGCGGTGGGTGCTCTGCTGCTTGGGACATCGCTGGTGTGCCTGACCGCGGCGGGTCTGCGACGGCTGCGGTTGCGGCTGTGAGGGCCGCCCGTTCGGCGGCTACCGGATTGATGTGGCTCATCACCACGGTCCTGCTTGCCGCGGCGCTGCCGGCGATGTGGGTGCAGACCAATCTCGTCGACCAAGGCGGCTACGCCGGGCTGGCGCAGCGCGCCGCCGGCGATCCGGAGCTGCAGTCGGCGGTCGCCACCGAGTTGACCGCACAGATCGGGAGGTTGAGCCCGACCGCCGATTCGACGGTGGTCAGCGCGATCGCCAAGACCTACACCGCCAGTTCGGCATTCCCGCCCCAGTTCGCTCAAGCTAACGCCTTCGCCCACCGATGGCTGTTCACCGACTCGGTCGCCTCCGGTGTCGACTCCGGCGTCGACGAGCAGGGCCGCTGGGTGATCGACTTCGCCCCGATGCTCTCCGATGCGGCGTTCGCACAGACTCTGCGCGACTACTCCATCACCGTGCCCACCGCGTGGCCGATCCCCTTCACCGACACCGCCCCCGCGGCGCTTGCGCCCGGCGCTCTGCGGGCCTACGGCATGTGGACGCCGTGGGTCAGCTGGGGGCTGGCCGCGCTGGCCGCCGCCGCCGCGCTGCTGACGCTGTACGTCGCGGTCCGCCGCGGGAGGGCACTTGCCGCACTGGGTGTTTCGGCTCTGCTGGTGGGTGCCGTCGGGTGGGGTGGCGTCGAGGTCGGGCGGCGTTACATCCAGGCTGCGCTGGATGACAA
Source organism: Mycobacterium sp. (assembly GCA_021413425.1). Lineage (GTDB taxonomy): Bacteria > Actinomycetota > Actinomycetes > Mycobacteriales > Mycobacteriaceae > Mycobacterium. The sequence continues at coordinate 3,642 of JAIOQK010000219.1, read as the reverse complement.
CACCTCGGGCAATCTGCGCCGCATCGCCGACGTCATGGTCACCGCGGCGCAGAGCAGCATGCGCCAGTGGCTCAACCTCACGCTGGTCATCGGTGGCGGGCTGGTTATCGTCGGGGTGATCGTGTCGCTTCTAGCAAGCCTGTCCAAGCATCCGGTGCAGAAATGAGAACGCCAGCGCGGACTTGAACGCCGTCTGGGCGTTGTCGGCCGCTCCGGCGTGACCACCCTCGATGTTCTCGTAGTACCAGACCGGATGACCGGCTTCCTCCAGCGCGGCGGTCATCTTGCGGGCGTGGCCGGGATGTACCCGGTCGTCGCGGGTGGAGGTGGTGATCAGCACCGGGGGATAGCTGCGCTCGGTACCGATGTTCTGGTACGGCGAGTATTCGGAGATGAACGCCCACTCGTCCGGGTTCTCCGGATCGCCGTACTCGGCCACCCACGACGCACCCGCGAGCAGCAGGTGAAAGCGCCTCATATCCAGCAACGGCACCTGGCACACCAGTGCACCGAACAGTTCCGGGTATTTGGTGAGCATGATGCCCATCAGCAGTCCGCCGTTGCTGCCGCCCTGGGCGCCGAGCTGGGCCGCCGTGGTGACACCCCGGGAGATCAGGTCGCGGGCCACCGCGGCGAAGTCCTCGCCGACCTTGTGTCGGCCCCCGCGAACGGCCTGGGTGTGCCAGCCCGGTCCGTACTCGCCGCCGCCGCGGATGTTGGCCAACACGTACGTGCCGCCGCGGGAGAGCCACAACCGGCCGAGCACGCCGCCGTAGCCCGGGGTCTGCGACACCTCGAAGCCGCCGTAACCGCCCAGCAGCGTGGGTGCGGGCGACTGCGAACCCTTCTGCCCCACAACGAAATACGGAATCAGAGTGCCGTCATCGGATGGGGCGAAATGCTGGCTCACCGCCAGGTCGGACGCATCGAAGAAGGCCTCCGCGGCCTTGATCGGGGTCAGTACGTCCCCGGCCGATCCGTGCAGCAGTGTCGAGGGGGTGAGGAATCCGCTGGAGTCGAGGAAGACCTCGTCGCCGGTGTCATCGGCGGCGATGATGACCGTTGTGCTGTTCGGCGGGCAGCCGGCCGCCGGTTCGCGGACCCACGACCCGGGGGTGACGATCTCGACCCGGCTGGCGACGTCGGCCAGGGTGACCATCACCAGTCGGTCGCGAGTCCACGCGTACTGGTGCAGACAGGTGCGGGGATCGGGCTCGAACACCACGGTGAGGTCCGCGGTGCCGTCGAGGAATGCCTCGTAGTCAGCTGCCAGCAGTGATCCGGCGATGTAATCGGCGGTGCCGGTATGCCAGTCGGTCCGCAACTCGATGAGTAGCCAGTTTCGGTGCACCGAGATGCCCGCGTCGGTCGGCACGTCGATGCGAACGAGTTCGCCGGCCCGCAGTTGGTAGGTCTCGTCGTTGTAGAAGTCGATCGCGCGGGTGATCATGGTGCGTTCGTAGCCGGGGGTGCGGTCCGCCCCGGCTGCCACGACTACGTCGCCGCGCGACCCGGTGAACAGGGTCTCGGCCTCGGCCAGTGGCTGTCCGCGATGCCAGCGCTTGACGATCCGCGGGTAGCCGGACTCGGTCAGCGAATCGGGTCCGAAGTCCGTGCCGACCAGCAGGGTGTCGTGGTCGGACCACCCGACCCGCGACTTCGCCTCGGGTAACTCGAAACCGCCCGGTACGAAAGTCCTCGTCCGCATGTCGAACTCACGGACCACGCAGGCATCCGATCCGCCACGCGATAGCGAGATCAGTGCCAGCGAATGATCCGGCTCGATGACGTCGGCACCGGCCCAGACCCAGTTCTCGCCGTCGGCGCGGGCCAGTTCGTCGACGTCGATGATGACGTCCCAGTGGCTTGTCGGCTCTTCGCGCAAGCGCTCATCGCGCGAGCCGGCGGTGCGGTAGCTCTCCAGTGTGGTCCGCCGCCACAGCCCCCTGGGGTTGTCGGCGTCCCGCCAGAAGTTGTAGAGGTGAGCGCCGCGGCGGCGGACGTAGGGGATGCGCGCGTCGGTGTCGAGCACCTCCAGGGTCAACCCCCTCATGCGCTCGAACTCGGGGTCGGCGAACTCCGCGACGCAGGCGTCGTTGCGTTCCCGTACCCACCTCAGGGCGTCGTCGCCGTCAATGTTCTCCAGCCACAGATACGGGTCCTCGACCATGAGCGCCATTGTCGTCCCAGGGGTACTGTGAGCTGCGTTACACGCCCTGATGAGGGTCCCGATGAGTGCCCGTTGAGAAGTGAAAGTCCCAGGAGCTGAAGATGACCGTTTACGCACGTCCGGGCACGTCGACCGGGTTGATGGCGTTTGAGGGCCGCTACGAGAATTTCATCGGCGGGCAGTGGGTCGCACCGGTCGGGGGCCGGTACTTCGAGAATCCATCACCGGTGACGGGGGAGACGTTCTGTGAGATCCCCCGATCGACCGACGCCGACATCGAGAAGGCTCTGGACGCCGCGCATGCGGCAGCCCCGGGGTGGGGCAAGACGTCGGTGGCGGCGCGTGCGGTGATCCTCAACAAGATCGCCGACCGCATCGAGGAGAACCTGGAGTCCATCGCGCTGGCCGAGTCGTGGGACAACGGCAAGCCGATCCGGGAGACCCTCAACGCCGATATCCCGTTGGCGATCGACCATTTCCGCTACTTCGCCGGCGCGATCCGCGCCCAGGAGGGCTCGCTGTCGGAGATCGACGACGACACCGTGGCGTATCACTTCCACGAACCGCTCGGGGTGGTGGGACAGATCATTCCGTGGAACTTCCCCATCCTGATGGCTGTGTGGAAGCTCGCGCCCGCACTGGCCGCGGGTAACTGCGTGGTGCTCAAGCCGGCCGAACAGACGCCCGCTTCTGTCCTGTACCTGATTTCGCTGATCGGCGACCTGCTGCCGCCGGGGGTGCTCAACGTGGTCAACGGTTTCGGGGTGGAAGCGGGCAAGCCGCTGGCCTCGAGTAACCGGATCGCCAAGATCGCCTTCACCGGCGAGACCACCACCGGCCGGCTGATCATGCAGTACGCCAGCCAGAACCTGATCCCGGTGACGCTGGAACTGGGTGGCAAGAGCCCCAACATCTTCTTCTCCGATGTGATGGCGGCGGCTGATGACTATCAGGACAAGGCGCTGGAGGGCTTCACCATGTTCGCCCTCAATCAGGGCGAGGTGTGCACCTGCCCGTCGCGGTCGCTGGTTCAGGCCGACATCTACGACGAGTTCCTCGCCCTTGCGGCGATCCGCACCAAGGCGGTCCGCCAGGGCGATCCGCTGGACACCGAGACGATGATCGGGGCGCAGGCCTCCAACGACCAGTTGGAGAAGATCCTGTCCTACATCGAGATCGGGAAAAGTGAAGGGGCGCGGGTGATCACCGGCGGTGAGCGCGCTGATCTGGGCGGGGATCTGTCCGGTGGTTACTACGTGCAGCCCACCATCTTCGCCGGTGACAACGCGATGCGGATCTTCCAGGAGGAGATCTTCGGCCCGGTGGTGTCGGTGACGTCCTTCACCGACTATGACGACGCCATCCGGATCGCCAACGACACGCTCTACGGACTCGGTGCCGGGGTGTGGAGCCGCAACGGCAACGTCGCCTACCGCGCGGGCCGCGATATCAAGGCCGGCCGGGTGTGGACG
>JAIOQK010000218.1 GCA_021413425.1 Mycobacterium sp. | reverse complement strand
GGACCCGGCCCCGGACCCAATCCACCCGGCCCCAAACCACCCGGCCCCAAACCACCCGGTCCCGGTCCCGGTCCCGGCCCCAAGCCACCGGGCCCCGGACCTCAACAGCCCGGCCCCAAGCCACCCGGCCCGGGACCCCAGGCAAACCAGCAGCCCGGACCGTCCAACTGACCCGACGCGGGTTCAGGCCAGGAAATCGGCGGGCAGTTCCTCCAGCATCTGGCGGACCATGCGCACCGCGTATACCGAACTGCCGCCACCGACGATCAGCGCGGCGAACGCCAGATCGCCGCGGTAGCCGGTGAACCAGGCGTGCGAGCCGCCGGCGAACTCGGCCTCACCGGTCTTGCCGTACACCTCGCCGAGTCCGCGGATATCCCGTGCGGTGCCGTCGACCACCACCAGTCGCATCATCGAGCGCAGTCCGTCCAGTGTCGTCGGATCGGCCGGCGGGTGCTCACCGGATTCGGCGGTATGGCGGCCGACGATGAGGTGCGGCATGGGTGTGGAACCAGCCGCCACGGTGGCCGCCGCGAGCGCCATCCCGAACGGTGTCACCACCACCTTGCCCTGGCCGAAGCCGTCCTCGGTGCGCTCGGCGAGGTCCACGGTGGGCGGCACCGACCCGGTCACGGTGGTCAATCCCTCGATGACGTAGTCGGCGCCGATGCCGAACTGCGAGGCCGCGACGGTCAGCGCCGTCGGCGGCATCCGGCTGGCCAACTCGGCGAAGGTGGTGTTGCACGAGTTGGCGAAGGCCCGCGCCATGGGCACCGTGCCCAGATCGAACTTCTCGTAGTTCGGGATGGTGCGGTCGCCGATGTCGATCTGCCCCGGACAGCTGACCGATGAGTCCGGGCCGGCCATCTCGGCCTGGATCGCCGCACCGGCGGTGACGATCTTGAACGTCGACCCCGGCGGGTAGAGACCGGTGGTGGCCGCGGGCCCGTCAGCGTCGGCGGCGGCGTTCTGGGCCACGGCGAGGATTTCGCCGGTGGACGGCTTGATCACCACCAGCATCGCCTTATTGCCCTGGGCGTTCACCGCGTGCTGGGCGGAGTCCTGCACCGCCCGGTCCAGGGTCAGGGTGACCGACGGCGCCGGCGTGGGCGCCACCTCTGTCAGCACGTCGACGTCGGCGCCGTTCTGGTTGACGCTCACCACCCGCCATCCGGCCTCGCCGTCGAGTTCGTCGAGCACGGCGCGCTTGACCTCATTGACCACGGCCGGAGCGAAGGCGTAGTCGGTGGGCAGCATCTCGGCCTGCGGGGTGACGATCACTCCGGGCAGCGCGTGCAGCGCGCCGGCCACCCGGTCGTGATCCGAGGGCCGCAGCGTGATCAGGTCCAGCGGGCCGCCCGCGGAGCTGGCCCGCTCGGCGAGCTGCTGGGGGTTGAGAGTGTCATCGAAGGGACGGAGCACATCGGCGACGATCCGCGCGGTGGACATCAGGGCGCCGGCCGCCCGGCCGGCGTCGAGCTGGTAGCGGTACAGGCTGCCCGGAACCAGCACCTCGGTGCCGCCAAGTTCGTTCACCGTTGCGCGCCGAGCGGGGTCGGCACGCAACGAAAACGTCTGGTGCTCACCAAGTTTGGGATGCAGCGCGGCCGGACTCCACCGAACCTGCCACTGCCCCTCGTCGCGGACCATGTTCAGGACGCCGTCGTAGGTCCAGGTGCGGTCCTTGGGCAGCTCCCAGGTGAACCGGTAGTTCACGCTGCCGGTGTCCTCGGTGTAGCGGGAACCGAGCACCTCGGCCTTGAGTCCCTTGGCCTGCAGCCCGGACCAAGCCTCGTTGAGATCGGCGTGGGCCTCACTCGGACTGTCGCTGAGCTGGGCGGCCTGACCGGTGTCACCGCGGCCGAGGTCGGCCAGGAACTGCTCGGCGGCCGGCGCCGGCCCGTCCGGTCGCGGCGTGCACGCCGACACCGTCGCCACCGCGAGGGCGAGCAGGGAGACCGTCGCTGTGACTTTTGAGGTTAATGAGGTCGAAGTTGCCATTGGGGCAAATGTTATGAGTCTGTGATGCCGTGCGTGGGGAGGCGCACCGTGGGTGATGAGAGCGAAAAATCAGTCCAGGAGGACGGTATTGGATCAGTCCAGGAGGACGGTGGCGAACGTGCCGACCTGCCGGAATCCGACACGGTCATAAGCCGCGCGGGCGACGGTGTTGAAGCTGTTGACGTAGAGGCTGGCGATCCGGCCGCTGTTGATCACCGCCGCGGCCACCGCCGCGGTGCCGGCCGTGCCCAGTCCGTGGCCACGCCATTCCGGGTGCACCCACACGCCCTGGATCTGGCCGACCGCCGGGGACTGGGAGCCGATCTCGGCCTTGAACACCACCCGCCCGCGCTCGAATCGGGCGAAGGCACGCCCGGCGGCGATCAGGCCGGCCACCCGGCGGCGGTATCCGCGGCCACCGTCGCCGGCGCGCGGGTCGATGCCCACCTCACCGATGAACATGTCCACCGCGGCCACCAGATAGGCGTCGATTTCGTCGACCCGCACCCGCCGCACGGACTCATCGACCGCAACCGACGGCCGGGCCGACATCGCCAGCAGCGGTTGGTGTTCACGGACATCGCGGGCCGGGCCCCACCCGTGTTGCAGCCGCTCCCACATGCCCAGCACCAGATCCACCGGCCCGACCAGCGAGGAGCAGCGCCGGGCGGTACCGAGCGCCTGGTCGGCGAACGCCCGCAGATCGGCCGAATCCCCGCGCAGCGGAATCATGTTGGCCCCGGCGTAACACAGCGAGTGCTCGGCTCGGCCGCGCGTCCACAGCTCGCCGCCGATGGCGCGCGGATCGACGCCGTGGTCGGCGACCCGCGCGGCGACCATGCACGCACCCACCGGATCGTCGGCCAGCACCCGCGATACCGCATCGGCATCGCGCACCACCGACACCCGACGCCCGTCAACGGGGCGGAACAGTGATGGTGCCGACATGGCTTTCCTTCTGCGGGCGTCCCCGTGAGGTGGGGTGTCCGCTCAGCTTACGGTGACGACCGGCGAACCGCCCGCAGATGAATCCTCGCCGCGCATATCCTCGGCGAGCCGCAGCGCCTCCTCGATGAGGGTCTCGACGATCTTGGCCTCGGGCACCGTCTTGATGACCTCACCCTTGACGAAGATCTGGCCCTTGCCGTTGCCGGAGGCGACACCGAGATCAGCCTCCCGCGCCTCGCCGGGACCGTTGACCACACAGCCCATCACCGCCACCCGCAGTGGCACGTCGAGGCCCTCGAGTCCGGCGGTCACCTCGTTGGCCAGGGTGTAGACGTCCACCTGGGCGCGGCCGCAGGACGGGCACGAGACGATCTCCAGCCCGCGCGGCCGAAGGTTGAGCGATTCCAGGATCTGATTGCCGACCTTGACCTCTTCCACCGGCGGCGCCGACAGCGACACCCGGATGGTGTCGCCGATCCCCTGGGACAGCAGCGCACCGAACGCGACGGCCGACTTGATGGTGCCCTGAAACGCCGGGCCGGCCTCGGTCACGCCGAGATGCAGTGGGTAATCACACTTTTCG
>JAIOQK010000217.1 GCA_021413425.1 Mycobacterium sp. | reverse complement strand
CTCTGGTGCTGGTGGCGCCGCAACCGGTCAATTCCATCTTCCGCCAGGTGTGCAGTGCGCCGACCCTGCTGGCCGATGGCGTCGAGGCGAGTCCGGACAAATGGAGCCTGACCGAGATCGCCGAGGCGGTCCGGCCCGTACTCATCGAGCACCTGACGGAATCCGACGCAGCCCTTGCCAAATTGGTCGATGAACGTCGCGGGCAGCGGCGGGCCACCAGTGACCTGTCCGACATCGCCCGGGCCGCAGCAATCAGCGCGGTTGACACCCTCATCGTCGATCGCGACTATGCCGAGCGCGGCACCATCGGCGACGACGGAGCACTGGACCTGGACCCGACCGGACCCGTGCTGGCCGAGGAATTGGCCCGGCTGGTGGTTGCCCTCGGCGGACGGGTCCTGGCACTGCCCGCCGATCGGTTGCCCGGCGGAGCCCCGATCACCGCGGTGCTGCGCTACGCACAGTAGGGGTACGCGCCCCGGGTCGTAGGCTCGCCGTCATGACCACGCCTAAGCCCATCCCCACCGCCGACGAGGCCATCGCTCGCCTGGATATGCCACTGCTGGAGGCGATGATGACCCAGCGCGCCGTGCGGCGCGTCCTGCCCGATCCGGTCGACGACGCCCTCGTGCTCAAGTGCATCGAACTCGCCCTGCGGGCACCCACCGGGTCCAATGGACAGAACTGGGAGTTCCTGGTTGTCAAGGATCAGCGGGTCCGAGATCAACTCGGCGCGCGCTATCGGCAGGCCTGGTCGCTCTACGGCGGAATCGGCAAACGCGTCGCCAGGGGCGACGAGTCGATGACGAAGATCCTGCGCGCGGTGCAGTGGCAGGTCGATCACTTCAGCGAGATCCCGGTGCTGGTGGTGCCCTGCCTGCGCGGCGGCGGGCGGCCGCCGTACCTACCGTCACCGTTCGTCGGTGAGTCATCGTTCTTCGGGTCGATCTATCCCAGCGTGCAGAACCTACTGCTGGCCGCCCGCGCGATGGGCCTCGGCGCCTCGCTGATCACCCTGCCGCTGTGGAGTGTCACCTCTGCGCGACGGATCCTGGGACTACCGCTGTCGGTGACGCCGGTGTGCGTGGTCCCACTGGGCTGGCCGCGGGGACGCTACGGACCGACCACCCGCAAACCGGTGCAGCAGGTGACCCACCTGGATGCCTACGGCAACCGAGCCTGGCTGTAGCGACTCAGGTCAGCTTCAAGTAGTACGAGACCGTTTTAGGCGCCACTTCGTTGCCGCCGAACCATCCGCTGACCCGCGCCGCGGTCCACACGTTCGGCGTCAGGCCGGTGGGGTACGGCTTGTACACAGTGGTATCACCGTAGGTGAGGGTGATGCCGGTGTAGTCGACCAGGAATTGAAACGTCTCGCCGGCCGGCACCGAGATCACCTCGGTCCGCTCGTCGGGCAGGATGCGCGCCTTGTTCACGTTGTAGAACGGTGCGATCTCGAACTCCTGCGACGTCAGGTTGTAGCGCCACCCGACCATCGCCGCATCCCGGTCCGGCTCCAGCGGAGTGAACGCGATGCCGCTGAACTTGTTCCAGTCGAACTGGTCGGCGTCACCCAGGTCGTAGACGGTGTCGGCAGTGAAGGTTCCGGTGCCGGCGGCCTGCCGGATGAACAATCCGAAGCTGTTGGGGATCGCGAAGTGCGTGCCCTTGTAGATGGTGATCTGCCGACCGCGCGGATCCCAGCCGAAGATCCCGGCGATGCGGGTGGCCAGCGACGAGAAGATGTCGGCCGGGGTGGCCTGCGCGACGGGTGCGGGCGCGGCGTCGGGGGCCGGCACCGGTACGGCCAGCGAGACCCGCCGCGGGGCGGCCGCCGACGGCTTCGGGACCGCTGACGCCGGTGCGGCCGCCGCCGCACTCGGCGCTGCGCGGCGATGCGCCGTCGGCGTCGTCACCCGTCCGGTCGCCGACCGCGCGGTGTCGGCGGCGGCGGCGCGCACCGACGGTGTCGACGGCTCGCTCGGTGCGGCCGAGGCCTGGGCGGCCAGTCCGATGGCCACCGCCCCACCCACACCCAGTGCAAGCGCCA
>JAIOQK010000216.1 GCA_021413425.1 Mycobacterium sp. | reverse complement strand
GCGGCAACGGCGGCCCGACCGGAAACCTCGGCGGCAACGGCGGGGCCGGCGGAATCGGCGGAGGCGGCTTGACGCCGGCCGTCGGCGGCGACGGCGGCGACGGCGGATTCGGCGCCTTCGAGGGCGGTTTCGGCGGTACCGGTGGCGCCGGTGGCGCCGGCAAGTCCGGTGTCGCAGGTGCCGTCGGCGGTAGCGGCGGGCGCGGCGGCGGCGCGGTCTTGATTTCCGGCAACGGAGGCGACGGCGGGTCGGGCGGCAGCGGAAACGCCGGCGCGAATCCCGGCAAATTGGGCCGCAACGGCGTCAGCGGCGGTGTTGGCCCCAACCTGACCGGCGGAGCGGGCGGCGGCGGTGGTGCAGGCGGTGACGCCGATTAACCGGCCGCGCCGCCGCTGAGGTTGACCGCACACGCCAGCTGGGCGCGCTCGGCGTCGGAGTTGAGTTGGTTGGCCGCGTTGTTCAGCGAGTCTCCACCACCACGCACACTCATGATCAGTAGCAACTTGGTGGCGTGCAACGACCAGTCGCGCATCGGATCGGCGATGTCCGGCGAAAGACCGGCGGTCCTCGAGGCGTCGAGTATCTCGGCCGCCGATTCACGCAGCGCGGCGCGGCCGATGAGGCTGTAACGCTCCACAATCGGATCTGAGTAGTTGACGTAGTTGCCGCCGCCGGCCGTGGCGTAGGCGAATTCCTCGTACTCTGCTGCCGCATGGCTCAGAGCGGCTGCAAAACGGTTGCAGGCGTCTCCGACCGGGCTTACCGGGGTCGGTTCGGATGCGAAATCCCCTACCGTGGTGGACGTCTCGGACTCAGGCAGGGTTTCCTCGGATTCGACAACGCTGGGCTCCGCCGATACCAGGGGCGCCATCAGGCCTGCAGAGACTGCACCTGCGGCGAGCAACGCCGCCATCGCCGACCGGTACCTGTTCATCGAGTCCTCCACCACGTCTGCCGTCCAGTGCGAGGTCACGCTACCTCACCCGCACGACGGAGAAGTACTGGCGCATTTGGGAATTCGTGTTTTCAACACCGCGAAATCTGTTGTACGCCGATGCGGTGCGCGTCGTTCACGGCGTGTTCACCAACTGAACACCTCAACCGAACATCATCTGCGCAGCAGACTTTCATCATCGTCGTGCAACGGAAACACAACATTTCGATCTCGCCCGGAATCGAGAGGCACCGAATACACATGCTGCGCACATACGCCGCCCTGCTGGGGGTCAGCCTCATGGCTGCGGTCAGCCCCCCCTGGGCGTACGCCGAGCCCGCCGCCGACCCGGTGGTCCAACCGGTGGCCGACGCGGTGCCCGCGCCGCCGGCCCCCGCTGCACCCCTAGCCCCGATCGCGTCGGCGTCACCGGGAACACTCACCACTCCGGATGGCTGGGTGTTGACCGTGTCGGCGCGCAACGAATCCATCGAACCGGTTGCGTCACTGACAAACTCACCGTGGTCGAGGGAGTACCTCGTCGACAGCAGCTTCGAGGGCACCGTGACCGGTGACGGCAAGACCAAACTGGCGGGAGGACTGCTGGATGCCGGTTACCAGATCGGCTGCGGCATCACCCAGGACGCCCTGGAGTCGATCTCGGGTGTGACGGGCATCGCCGGCGTCGGCCTGCCATTCGCCACCGGCACGATCTTCCCCCTGATCCTCGGCGCGCAGGCGTCCCAGGTCCTCAAGATCGGTCTCAAGCCGGGCACGGTCAACATCGTCCAGGTCGGAAAGAAGTCGTTCAAGGGCGACACGGCTCACGTCAACATCACCGGCTACCGGATCAAAATCGACGGTTGCGCGGGCCAGTCGTTTATCCGTTCGTACGCGACGTTCACCAGTTCCACCGAAAACACCGACGATGTGGTGTCCTACGTCGGCGTCACCCGAGCCGTCTGATGGAAAGGCCCACCGAAACCATGCATCGTCTCGCCCTCGCAGCAGCCGGCCTACTGGTCGCAGTCTCAACAGCGCCCGTGACTCTGGCCGAACCGCCGCTCGACCCAGCGGTGCCACCGCCCCCGCCCGGGGTCACCGACGTGGTGCCGGTCGCCAACAACACCCCCCCGGCGCCCCCGATCGACACCGGTGTCGTCGCCTCCGAGGTGCCGGGTATCGCCACGACGCTCGACGGCCGGACACTGACGGTGGCCGCGAAGGACGAGACGCAGTTGCCGGTGGCCCCGCTGACCACGTCGCTGTCATCGCGTGACTGGCTGGTCGGCGGCACCTTCACCGGCTCCACCACCGGTTCGGTGGCCGGCGGAACGTTGGACGTCGGCTACCAGATCGGCTGCGGGGTGGAGATGGACAAGGTGAAGCTGAACGGCGGCCTGACCGGTGTTCTCGGCAACACCAACTTCGGCGGGGCCGGCGTCATCCTGCCGCCCTCCCTCGCGCTGCAGGCCCTCGGCCAGATCGAGGTTGCGCCGCGACCCGGCACGGTGACCAACGTGAGCGTGACCAAGAAGAGCTTCAAGGGCACCTCCGCGCGCGTCACCCTGCGCGATATCCACATCAAGGTGGACAACTGCGTCGGCGCCTCATCGCTGCGCTCCTACGCGATTCTGACCAGTTCCAATACCGATGACGACGACATCGTGGCGTACTACGGCGTCACGAAGGTCTTCTGATCGCGATGATGCATCGCGCGCTCTCCGGACTCGCCGGGGTGCTGGTGACCCTTGCCGGGCCGGGCGTCGCCTCCGCTGAACCCGCCCCGCCACCGGACCCCGCGCCCACCGGACCACCGGCCGAAGCCGTGGCGCCGCCGATTGATCCGTTCGCCGCGGCATCCGAGCAGACCAAGACCGATCAGGTCGGCACACTCGCCGATCTGTTGAGCGCGGGGGCGGGCGCTCCGGCCGAGGTGCTCAATCAGGGCGTGGGCCTGAGTGCGCCTCCGCCCGTCGATCCGCTGGCCGCGGCGGGGTTGTTGTATCCGCAGTACTACCGGGTGCCCTCCGGGGAGGAAGCCTCGCCGTACGTGTTGCAGACCGACGTGCCGGCCGGGCCGTTCGCCCGCGTCGACGCGTTCAAGGGGGTGCATGCGCTGATCCACGGCGGCCTGGGCCGGATGCCGGGCGGAGAACTCGGCCAACCGTTGGCGGGCACCGCCCCTGTGCCCGGCACCAATCTTCCACCCGGGCTCGAACAGTTCTTTACTTCTGCGGAAGCCGGACCGGACCCACTGCTGCCGATAGAACCCGTGCCGCCAGTAGGCTGACGCGCGGTGAAGATTCGCGTTGGCCCTGCAGCCCTTGCCGTGTGGACGGTCGCTGGTCTGTGCTGCGCGGCCACCGCGGTGGCCGCACCTCCCGATGAGCAGCAGGGTGAACCTGTTCCCACCCCGCCACCGGGCCTCATCGCGAACATCGGCGGCGTGCTGGCGCAAAGCGGAAACGCCCCGACGGGACCGCTGGGCCTGCCGGACCTGTCCGCCTACGCCCCCGCCCTGGTGCTGGCGCAGAATCCGCTACCGCTGGCGCCGGGTGACCCCGCAGTGCCGACGTTGCCGAGCCTCAGTGCGTTCAATCCCGAGTACCTGATCGGGCAGAACGCGGTACCGGCCGCACCGGGTGAGGGTGTGCCCGCGGCGGGGATCGGTCCCAGCGCCGAGGATCCCGGCACCGGACGAGTGGCATTCCTGCGGCGCCTGCATGAGATGTACGAAGCCGGCCTGCTGGACGGGGCACTGCTCGGCCAGCAGTCCCCCGAACCCCCCAGCGCACCGCTGCCGTAGGTTCGACCGGTGCGGGTCGACGGTCGGGAGATTGCGGTCTCCGGCGATCTGCTGCAGCCGCTGACCCGGCGCACCACCGACATCGTCCGCGTCGGACTGTCCGGGCTGTTCCTCGCGCTGGTCATCACCAGTTCGCTGATCACCCGCAGCGACTGGGTGGGCCTGGAGAAATCCATCTCGCGCATCGTGGGTGTCCTGACTCCCACCCAGTCCAATCTGGTCTACCTCGCCTATGGCATCGCGATCGTCGCACTGCCCTTCGTCATCCTGATCGGACTCGTCGCCGGCCGGCAGTGGAAACTGCTCGGCGCCTACGCCGCGGCGGGGATCATCGCGCTGCTGGCGCTGTCGATCACCGGAGAGGGCGTCGCCGCCCCGCGCTGGCACTTCGACATCTCCGAGCGGCTCTCCACCATGCTGTCGCAGTTCCTCGACGACCCGCGGTGGATCGCCATGCTCGCGGCGGTGCTGACGGTGTCCGGCCCGTGGCTGCCGGCGCGGTGGCGGCGGTGGTGGTGGACGCTGCTACTCGCCTTCGTGCCGATTCACCTCGTCGTCAGCGCGGTGGTGCCGGCCCGCTCGCTGCTCGGCTTGGCGGTGGGATGGTTCGTCGGCGCGGTGGTCGTCCTCGTGGTGGGCACCCCCGCCCTCGAGGTGCCACTCGAGGATGCGGTGCGGGGCCTGGCCCGCCGCGGCTTCGACGTCGGAGCGCTGAAGGTGGTCCGACCCGCCGGCCGGGGTCCGCTGGAACTGGAGGCCACCGATACCTCCGGTGAGAACATGGTGGTCGAGTTGTACGGGCCCAACCAGCGCAGCGGCGGAGCGATTCGGCAGTTCTGGCGCTGGCTTGTGTTGCGGGACAGCGAAACCGGGCCGCTGCAAACCTCGATGCACCGCGCCATCGAGCACCGCGCCCTGATGACCATCGCCGTCGGCGACCTCGATCTGGCCAATACCGCGACGCTGACCGTGGCCGGACTCGACCGCGGCTGGACGATGTTCGCCCACACACCGCCGCGCGGCACCGCACTGTCCGCCGTCGATGCGGACGCCGAAGACGGTGCCGTCGAGATGGCGTGGAAGTCACTGGGCGGATTGCACGGACACCAGATCGCACACGGAGATCTGCGCGCCAGCGAGATCACCGTCGACGGCGGCCGGGCACTGTTCGGCGGGTTCGGCAACGCCGAGTACGGCGCCTCCGATGAACAGATGCAGTCCGATATCGCCCAACTGCTGCTGACCACCAGCGCCCGGTTCGGCGCGCAGCCCTCGGTGCGTGCAGCGATCGAGGTGTTCGGCTCGGGCGTGGTGCTCGATGCATCGCGCCGGCTCACCAAATCCGCGATGCCACAACGACTGCGCAAGACTGTCAGCGACCCCAAGTCGGCTCTGGCCGCCGCTCGCGACGAGGTCAAGGCGCAAACCGGGGCAGATGCGATCAAGACCGAATCCATCACCCGGTTCACCCGCAAGCAGATCATCCAACTGGTGCTGCTCGTCGCGCTCGTCTACGTGGCCTACCCGTTCATCTCCACGGTGCCGGCGTTCTTCCATGAACTGCGTAGCGCCAACTGGTGGTGGGCGCTGCTGGGCCTGGCGGTCTCCGCGCTGACATACGTGGGGGCGGCCGCGGGACTGTGGGCGTGCGCGTCCGGGATGGTGTCGTTCCGCAATCTGGTGATCATGCAGTTCGCCAACACGTTCGCGGCCACCACCACTCCGGCCGGGGTTGGCGGGCTGGCGCTGAGCACCCGGTTCCTGCAGAAGGCCGGGCTGGGCACGGTGC
>JAIOQK010000210.1 GCA_021413425.1 Mycobacterium sp. | reverse complement strand
CTCGATCATGCCGGCGATCTCGGCATCGGAGCGGGCGTAGGTGTCCGCCCGTGGGTAGGTGATGCGCACGTGACCGTGAAAGGGCGGCAGTCCCGCGTCGTTGCAGGAGGCGCGCCAGAACGCCGTCCGCAGCACCGGCAGGTTCAGTGCCGTCACGATCTCGGTGGCCGCGTCCACGACCTGCGCACGGGACTGATCCGGTGTCAGAGGGTCCGATACCGCGTCGACGTCGGACATGTACACCCCGCATCCTGGTAGGGCGGCGGCCGCCGCCGTGGCGACGGCCAGCAGCCGGGTGGAGTGAGGCATCAGCGGGCCCCGGTGTGGAAGTGCCCTGTGGTGGCGGCCCGAACCAGTTCAGGGTCGGCCAGTGGGTTGCTCCAACTCGGCAGGCCGAGTCGGGTGCCCAGCGAACCGAGAAGCCCGGGGCGGTGCGGCGCCGTCATGCCGTGATCCTGCAGTCGCGCGCCGTCACCGGCGGCGATATCGGCGATGCTGTAGAGCGACTCTGAGCCGGGGTGAAAGTAGCGGCTGTGCTCGGTCCAGGTCTGCCAGGTGAATCCTGGGACCTCCGCTTTGAACCGGGTGGACCCGAATCCGTCCGCGGTGGGGTCGGCGCCCAGTCCGGCCCCGAGGAGCGGCTCGCCGTTTGGCAGTGGGCCGGGCAGTCCGGAGAGCGTGGTCACCGGGTCGGTGGATGCGGACCCGACGTAGACATGACCGCCCGGTGGGAGATGGAAATCGGTTGCGGTGCGGGCCATGTCGGTACCCGGCGATCCGACGAGAACCACATCGCCGGCGCGCATCCCGTAGCCGGCGGCGGCGTCGGCCACCGTGGTGGACCCGTAGGAGTGGCCGACGACGGTGATCGTTTCGCCGGTTCGCCGGGTGGTATTGAGCGCATTGACGTCGGCGGCGAGCAGGGCCGCACCCCGGTGTGCCATACCCGGCGTGGCGACCCGCGGGTCGAGCATGCTGTCCGGTGCGTCGTAGCCCATCCAGGCCACCACGCAGATCGCCTCGCCGCCGGATGCCGCCGCGGTCTCACCGAACAGGTTGGCGGCGTCGGGGGTGCTCAGCCACCCGGAGGTCACGCTGTTTCCGGTGCCGGGCACCATCACGGTGGTGTGCGCCGCCGTGTCCGGGTTGCCGATGGCGATGGCCGCCCGGCCCTGACCGCCGAACTGTGCCGGCTGGTAGGTCAGCAGCAGGACGTCGGCGCCGGTCCGCATGGCGTTGCGGTCCAGGGCGTCGGCGACGCGCAGCGCATTGGCGTGGTGCCGCGCCTCGGTACCGGTGCCGCGCAGATCCGCGTCGAGCACTCTGCGGTTGGCGGAATCCCGGTCGGCGGCGGGAATGCCGTTGAGGCTGCCGAACTTTACCGGGTCCTCGGCGAGCAGTGTGGTCCGCTCGGCGGGCGATAACGAGTTCCACCACCTCGCGATGCCGTCTGCCGAGGCGCCGGACGGCACGACCGGTTGCGGCGGTGATAAGGGGAATGGGCCGGCGGCGGGCAGCGCGGCTGTTGTGATCGTGAGTGCCTGTGCCAGTGCGGCGTCGACTTCCGTCGCCTCGGCGAGTAACTCGTCTGCGGTGCTGTGCTTTTCGGCGGTGCTGTCCAGCCGAAGCAGATCGTTTTTAATCCTGGCGAGCGCTGCAGCGGCACATTCGCCGGCGCGTGCAACGCCACGTGCCTCTTCGGCCTGCA
>JAIOQK010000209.1 GCA_021413425.1 Mycobacterium sp. | reverse complement strand
AGGGTGTCCAGAAGCCGTTGCGCGGCAGCCTTTTTCGCCTCGATGATGTCGGGCTCGTGCAGGCTGCGCAGCGCGCCGTTGAGACTTTCGGCGGCCGCCGAGCCTGCGGGGTGATCGCGCTGCGGCTTGAAGAAATCGGGCAGCAGACGGCGCATGGTGGAGTCATCGGGAGGTTGGGAGTGGCCGGTGCGGATCCCGGTGATCTGGGTCAGCGGGTCCGACGGTGCCGCCTCCTCCCGCTCGTCGAGCATGCCCTGCACCGAGGTCACCATGTTCTTCAGCAGCGCCGCCTCGTGCGGGGCCAGCGATGACCGGAACCGGGGACCGTCAGCGGTGTCGACCCGCTTCCATTTGCGCACGAATCAGCGCCGGCTCAACGGTCCTGCTGCATGGTGGCCCACAGGCCCGCCGCATGCAGTTTGGTCACGTCGACTTCCATGGACTCGCGACTACCGGAGGACACGACCGCCTTACCTTCGTTGTGCACCTGGAGCATGAGCTCGGTCGCCTGCGGCTCGCTGTAGCCGAACAGCTTCTGGAAGACGTACGTCACGTAGTTCATCAGGTTGACCGGATCGTCCCAGACGATGGTGACCCACGGCGCATCGGTGGCTTCGCTGTGCTCGCTTTCCCTGACTGCGCTGGTCCCCGGACGGGTCGGTGCTGCTGGCGCGCCCATGGTGATAAGGATAGCCATTACGGTGGGGCGGGTGAGCTGTGCGGCGCTGCTGACCGACAAATACGAACTGACCATGTTGGCCGCCGCACTGGCTGACGAAACCGCCCACCGGCGGACCACGTTCGAGGTGTTCGCACGCCGACTCCCCGGCGGCCGCCGTTACGGGGTGGTGGCCGGCACCGCTAGATTCCTCGAAACGTTGGCCGACTTCGTGTTCGACGATGTCGCACTCGCCGCGGTGGCGCCCTTCCTCGACACCGCAACGTGTGACTACCTGAGCGGCTTCCGTTTCCGCGGCGACATCGACGGCTACGCCGAAGGCGAGCTGTACTTCCCCGGTTCGCCGGTGCTGTCGGTCACCGGCACCTTCGCCGAGTGCGTACTGCTGGAGACGCTGGCGCTGTCGATCCTCAACCACGACTGCGCGGTGGCTTCTGCGGCGGCCAGGATGGTCAGCGCCGCGGCGGGGCGCCCGCTGATCGAAATGGGGTCGCGTCGCACACACGAGCAGGCCGCGGTCGCGGCGGCGCGGGCCGCCTACATCGCCGGCTTCGCCGGAACGTCGAACCTGGAAGCGGCACGCCGGTACGGGATCCCCGCGCTGGGCACCTCGGCGCACGCGTTCACCATGCTGCACACCGATAGCCGTGGGCCAGACGAACAGGCCGCATTCCGCGCACAGGTTCAAGCACTGGGCGTGGACACCACGCTGCTGGTCGACACCTACGACGTGCACGCCGGCGTGGCCAACGCCATCGCGGTCGCCGGCCCGGGTCTGGGCGCGGTGCGCATCGACTCCGGCGACCTGGGCGTGCTGGTCCGCCAGGTACGCGAACAACTCGACTCCCTCGGCGCCACCGGCACCCGGATCGTGGTGTCCGGCGACCTCGACGAGTACGCCATCGCCGCACTGCGCGCCGAACCGGTCGACACCTACGGGGTGGGCACCTCGGTGGTCACCGGCTCCGGCGCGCCCACCGCGGAGATGGTGTACAAACTGGTCGAGGTGGACGGCGTGCCGGTGCAGAAACGCAGCAGCCGCAAGGAATCCCACGGCGGTCGCAAAGCGGCGACACGGCTTGCCAGGCCGTCGGGCACGGTCGTCGAAGAGGTGGTCCACCCGTTCGGCGCCGCACCGCAGACAACCGAGCCTGCCCGGACAGTGACCGTCGACCTCGTCCGCTCCGGCGAGCAGCTCCGCCCGGCCGACCTGCCCGCCGCGCGTGATCTGCTGGCCCGCGGATTGGCAAGCCTGCCGTGGGAGGGTCTGGCACTCTCGCACGGCGAACCGGCGATCCCCACCCGGCAGCTGGGCGCCCGGTGAGCGCCGCGGAGAGACCGGCGGTCGGCGATCTGCTGGCGGCGGCCGTGGACGCACTCGGCGGCACCCACCGGCCCGGGCAACTTCAGATGGCCGAGGCGGTGGCGCACGCCTTCGACACCGGCGAGCACCTCGCGGTCCAGGCCGGAACCGGCACCGGCAAGTCACTGGCCTACCTGATCCCGGCGATGGCGCGGGCGGTCACCGACGACTCCCCCGTGGTGGTGTCCACCGCAACCATCGCCCTGCAACGCCAGCTGGTCGACCGCGATCTGCCGCGGCTAGCCGACGCACTGGACGGTGTCCTGCCGCGCCGACCGACCTTCGCCCTGCTCAAGGGTCGGCGAAATTATCTATGCCTCAACAAGATCCACAACGGCGCTGATCCGGGCGAGGACGCCGGGCAGGAAGAACTCTTCACACCGACGAGCGTGCTGGGCCGGGAGGTGCGACGGCTCACCGAATGGTCGTCGGACACCGATACCGGCGACCGCGATGATCTTCGGCCCGGTGTGACCGATCGGGCCTGGTCACAGGTCAGCGTCTCGGCGCGGGAATGCCTCGGTATGGCGCGCTGCCCCAGCGGCGCGGACTGCTTCGCCGAGAAGGCCCGCGCGCAGGCGGGGCAGGCCGACATCGTGGTCACCAACCACGCGCTTCTGGCCATCGACGCGATCGCCGAGGCGACGGTGCTGCCCGAGCACGACCTGCTGGTGGTCGACGAGGCCCACGAACTGGTCGACCGGGTCACCGGGGTGGCCACCGGGGAACTCACCCCCGCGGCCCTCGGGGTGGCGGTGCGCCGGGTCGGCCGGCTGGTCAGCCCCGAACTCGTCGAACGCCTCGACGCCGCGGTCGCCACCTTCTCCTCGGCCATCCACGACGCGCAGCCCGGCAAGATGGACCACCTTGACGACGCACTGGCCACCTACCTCACCGCGCTGCGCGACGCGGCGTCGCGGGCCCGCGGCGCCATCGACCCCGCGCCGTCGGACCCCAAAGCCGCCGCCGCGCGCGCCGAGGCGATCGCCGCGCTCACCGACGTGGCCGACACCGCCGCGCGGGTGCTGGATTCGTTCGGGCCCGCACTGGCCGACCGCACCGACGTGGTCTGGCTCGATCACGAGGACAACCGGGGGACGGTCCGTCCCGTACTGCGGGTGGCGCCGCTGTCGGTGTCGGCTCTGCTGCGTGAGCGGCTGTTCGGCACGGCCACCACCGTGCTGACCTCGGCCACCCTCACCGTCGGCGGATCCTTCGAGGTGATGGCCCAGGCCTGGGGGCTCTCAGGTGGCGAGACCGAAACCCGTTGGTGCGGCCTGGATGCCGGCTCCCCGTTCGACTACACCCGGGCCGGGATCCTCTACATCGCCGCGCATCTGCCGCCGCCCGGGCGCGACGGCGCCGGCGCGGCGGAGCAACTCGACGAGATCGCCGCACTGGTGGGCGCCTGCGGCGGGCGCACACTGGGACTGTTCTCTTCCATGCGGGCGGCGAAAGCGGCCGCCGAAGCCATGCGCACGCGGCTGGACACCCCGGTGCTGTGCCAGGGTGACGACAGCACCGCCGCGCTGGTGGAGCAGTTCGCCGCCGATCCGCACACCTCACTGTTCGGGACGCTGTCGCTGTGGCAGGGCGTCGACGTGCCGGGACCGTCGTGCTCGCTGGTGATCATCGACCGGATCCCGTTCCCCCGCCCCGACGATCCGCTGCTGACCGCCCGCCAGCGGGCCGTCGCCGCCCGCGGCGGCAACGGGTTCATGACGGTGGCCGCCGGGCACGCCGCTCTGCTACTGGCCCAGGGCGCGGGCCGGCTGCTGCGCAGCACCGACGACCGCGGCGTGGTCGCGATCCTCGACTCGCGAATGGCCACCGCCCGGTACGGGTCCTACCTGCGGGCGTCGCTGCCGCCGTTCTGGACCACCACCGACCCCGACCTCGTCCGAGCCGCACTGGAGCGCCTGCACACGCCCACCGCGGGCTGAACGGGCGGGATCGGCGCGGCGACTCCTATTGTGGTCGCATGCGCCCACCCTGCCGGTTCCGGTCCGCTGTCACTGCGGGGGCCGCGGCCGCACTGCTGGCCGGCTGCGCCGCACCGGTGGCGGGTACACCGGTCTCGGTGTTCTCCGACCCGTTCAAGGTGGGCGGGCTGGAGGCGGTCGACGGCCCGACCGGGCTGCGCCCCGACGCCAAGGCGGAGTCCCGCGAGGTCACCGGCACCGACGGCAGCGAGGTCGACCTGCTGGCGGGCCAATCGGTCAGCGATCTGGAGGAGTTCTGGAAATTCGCCTTTCCGGACGCCTTCGACGCCGAACCGGAACCGGTCAGCGCGCTGATCTCCTGGGACTCCGACGCCCCCGACGGCACCTTCTGCGGTGAGACCACCGAGGGCCTGGTCAACGCCGGCTATTGCGAACAGGACAACTCCATCGGCTGGGACCGCACGGTGCTGCTGCCCGCGCTGCGCCGAGCCCACGGCGACATGGCCATCACCATGGTGCTCGCCCACGAGTACGGCCACGCCATCCAGCAGATGGCCACACTCAACCCCAGGGGTGTGCCGACTCTGGTCGCCGAGCAGCAGGCGGATTGCCTGGCGGGGGTGTACCTGCGCTGGGTCGCCGAGGGCAAATCGCCCCGGTTCACTTTGAGCACCGGCGAGGGGCTCAACAATCTGCTCGCCGCGATGATCTCCTTCCGCGATCCGGTGCTGGTCCAGAACGACTACTACGGCGGTGACGACGAGCACGGCTCGGCGTTCGAGCGGATCTCGGCATTCCAGTTCGGCTTCACCGACGGCGCGCAGGCGTGCAAGGCGATCACCATCTCCGAGATCAAACAGCGCCGGGGCGAACTGCCGGTGGAGTTGCCGTCGGACCAGACCGGCGAACTGCCGGTCACCGAGGCCTCGGTGCGCTCGATCGTTGACGCCCTCACCATCATCTTCACCCCGAAAAGCCCGCCGCAGTTGAGCTTTGACGCCGCAGCCGCCTCCACGTGCCCCGACGCGCGGCCCAGCGATCCGGTGTCGTTCTGCCCGGCCACCAACACCATCTCCGTCGATCTGCCGAGGCTTCAGGAACTGGGAGCGCCGATCGAGGGCGAGGATGGTCTGGTACTGCAGGGCGACAACACCGCCTACTCGGCACTGGTGTCGCGCTACATGATGGCCCTGGAGGCCCAGCGCGGCGGCGTGGTGCTCGATGACGCCGAAGCCGGTCTGCGCACCGCGTGCCTGACCGGGGTGGCCACCACCAAGATGTCCACCCCGATCGGCATGCCCGACGGCAACACCGTCGCACTCACCGCCGGAGACCTCGACGAAGCCGTCGCGGGCCTGCTGACCAACGGGCTGGTGGCCGGTGACGTCAACGGCGAGTCGGTGCCCGCCGGATTCTCCCGCATCGACGCGTTCCGCGTCGGCGTGCTCGGGGACGCCGAACGCTGCTACAAGCGGTTCCCCTAAACCGCCTTGGTGGTCCCGTACCAGGACAGCACCGCGTCACTCTCGCTGTTGGACTTGGTCAAAATGGCGTACGAGCGGATGAACGACTCACCGACGCAGCCGTCGATCTTGACCCGGAAGTTGCTGATCGACACCCACGGCGAGGGCCCCTTGTACTGCT
The DNA here is from genome assembly GCA_021413425.1 of Mycobacterium sp. Classification (GTDB taxonomy): domain Bacteria; phylum Actinomycetota; class Actinomycetes; order Mycobacteriales; family Mycobacteriaceae; genus Mycobacterium. Next base: position 188 of record JAIOQK010000209.1, on the reverse strand, counting down.
TCTTGGTCACCGGGATGACGTTGATGATGCCGGGTTTGAGGCCGACCGTCAGGCCGCCGGCGAAGTTCGCACCGACGCCCGGCAGGAAGCCATCGATCGGGAAATCCGATGCTTCGATTCCGAGGAACTGGATCGACGGGCTGACGCCGGCGGTCCCGGTGATCGCCACGCCGTTGGAGGTGCTCATG
>JAIOQK010000208.1 GCA_021413425.1 Mycobacterium sp. | reverse complement strand
AGCAGCAGGTTGCCGCCCTCTTTGAGCGTCAGCGCGAGGTTGAGCCGGTTGCGTTCGCCGCCGGACAGCACCCCGGCGGGCTTCTGCTGATCGGGCCCCTTGAAGCCGAACGCCGACACGTATGCCCGCGACGGAATCTCGTTCTGGCCGACCTCGATGTAGTCCAGGCCGTCGGAGACGACCTCCCAGACGTTCTTCTTCGGGTCGATCCCGCCGCGGGTCTGGTCGACGTAGCTGAGTTTGACGGTGTCGCCGATACGCACGGTGCCGCTGTCCGGCTTCTCCAGTCCCACGATGGTCTTGAACAGCGTGGTCTTTCCGACGCCGTTGGGCCCGATGACGCCGACGATCCCGTTGCGCGGGAGGGTGAAGGACAGGTCCTTGATGAGGATCCGGCCGTCGTAGCCCTTGTCGAGGTGTTCGACCTCGACGACCACGCTGCCCAGCCGCGGGCCGGTGGGGATCTGGATCTCCTCGAAGTCGAGCTTGCGGGTTTTCTCGGCCTCGGCGGCCATCTCCTCGTAGCGGCCCAGCCGGGCCTTGTTCTTGGCTTGGCGCGCCTTGGCCCCGGAGCGCACCCAGGCCAGTTCCTCCTTGAGCCGGCGCTGCAGCTTCTGGTCCTTCTTGCCCTGGACATCCAGGCGGTCGGCTTTCTTCTCCAGATAGGTCGAGTAGTTGCCCTCGTAGGGGTAGGCCCGGCCGCGGTCGAGTTCGAGGATCCACTCGGCGACGTTGTCCAGGAAGTACCGATCGTGGGTGACCGCCAGGATGGCGCCCTTGTACTCGGCGAGGTGCTGCTCGAGCCACTGCACGCTTTCGGCGTCGAGGTGGTTGGTCGGTTCGTCGAGCAGCAACAGATCGGGCTTGGAGAGCAGCAGCTTGCACAGCGCCACCCGGCGGCGTTCGCCGCCGGAGAGGTGGGTCACCGGCTCGTCGGGGGGCGGGCAGCGCAACGCGTCCATCGCCTGCTCGAGCTGAGAGTCCATGTCCCAGGCGTCGGCATGGTCCAGCTCCTCCTGCAGCCGGCCCATCTCCTCCATCAGCTCGTCGGTGTAGTCGGTGGCCATCAGTTCGGCGACCTCGTTGAACCGGTCGAGCTTGACCTTGATCTCGCCGAGGCCCTCCTCGACGTTCTCCTTGACGGTCTTCTCCTCGTTGAGCGGCGGCTCCTGCAGCAGGATGCCGACCGTGGCCCCGGGGGCGAGGAAGGCGTCACCGTTGTTGGCCTGGTCCAGCCCGGCCATGATCCGCAGCACGCTCGACTTGCCGGCCCCGTTGGGCCCGACGACGCCGATCTTGGCTCCGGGCAGGAAGCTGAGCGTCACGTCGTCGAGGATGACCTTGTCGCCGTGGGCCTTGCGGACCTTGTGCATGGTGTAGATGAATTCCGCCACGCGCCCATCCTAGGTGGCGGTCACGCCGGGTTTGACCGGCGTGACCGCCAACCCCCTCAGGCCGACAGCACCATCCCCGCGTCCGCTCCGTCGGCCGGCTCGGCCGCACCCTCGACCGGCTGGGCCGGATCCTCGGCCTGCGGGCGGGGCGGCTGCTCGATGCGGACGATGGAGCGGGCGAGGTCCGGGCCCACAGCACTGGCGCGCATCTCCAGCGACGACCGCTTCACACCGTCGCGGTCCTCGTACTCACTGGTGTGCACGGTGCCGACGGCGATGACGGAAGCGCCCTTGTACAACCCCGCACCCACGCCGGTGACGAGCTTCCCCCAGCAGTTGACGGTGATGTAGAGGGTCTGACCCGGCTCCCACTCTCCCTCGGCGGTGCGACGGCGGGAGTTGCTGGCCATCCGGAAGCTGATCACCTCCTGGCCGGCGACAACGCGGCGGCGCAGGTCGGTGATGATGCGGCCGACAACGGTGATGGGTGTCTCGAACATGGCATGCCTTTCTTGGAG
>JAIOQK010000213.1 GCA_021413425.1 Mycobacterium sp. | reverse complement strand
CCGCCCTGCTGATCACCTCCACAGCCGGGATATCGGCCAGTTCGCGGATGCTGGGGTCATCGGGCATGCCTGTTAGACTCCCATGTACGACCGTCCCGGCGTTTGCCAGGACAGCAAGAGGAGTCCCACTCCCACCGCTCGCCAGATCAGGCGCAGCGGTCCGGTCGCGAATACCCTCGGGTGTTCGTTCTGCGCTGCGGCGCAGGCGGTGATTGAGCCGTGATCGGTCGGCCTGGGCCCTGCCGCGTGCAGGGCCCTTCTGTTCGGTTGAACAGAGCGCTGGTGGCGTGGTGCCCCGCGGCCTGTCCTGTTTCGCCGGTTCGGTCAGAGGTAAACAACCTCAGAGGTAGATAACCAAAGCCGACCAGGGAGGCCCCATCAGCACTGAGACCCGCGTCAACGAGCGCATTCGCGTACCTGAAGTCCGGTTGATCGGACCAGGCGGCGAGCAGGTGGGCATCGTGCGAATCGAAGACGCTCTTCGCGTCGCCGCCGATGCCGATCTCGACCTCGTCGAGGTAGCACCTGAGGCCCGCCCGCCCGTCTGCAAGATCATGGACTACGGCAAGTTCAAGTACGAGGCGGCTCAGAAGGCACGCGAGTCCCGCAAGAACCAGCAGCAGACCGTCGTCAAGGAACAGAAACTTCGCCCCAAGATCGACCCGCATGACTACGAGACCAAGAAGGGTCACGTCATCCGCTTCCTCGAGGCGGGGTCGAAGGTCAAGGTGACGATCATGTTCCGCGGTCGCGAGCAGTCCAGGCCCGAACTCGGGTACCGGCTGCTGCAGCGATTGGGCGCCGATGTCGCCGACTACGGCTTCATCGAGACCTCGGCCAAGCAGGACGGCCGGAACATGACGATGGTGCTGGCACCGCACCGCGGCGCGAAGACCCGCGCCCGGGCTGCCACGCAGACCGTCGGCGCGCCGGCCCCCGAGCCGGAAGCCGATGTGGAAGCACCCGCTGCTGAATAAGCCCGAACCACTGATCGAGAACCACGAGAACTGAGGACACCATGCCCAAGGCGAAGACCCACAGCGGCGCCAGCAAGCGCTTCCGCAAGACCGGCACCGGCAAGATCGTGCGCCAGAAGGCCGGCCGTCGCCACCTGCTTGAGCACAAGCCGTCCAAGCGGACCCGCCGGCTCGACGGTCGTACCGAGGTGTCGGCAAACGACACCAAGCGCGTCAACAAGATGCTGAACGGCTAGCCGGCCAGACCACACGACTTTTTCCGAACGAGATCCAGAACGAGACAAGGAACACGCTCATGGCACGCGTCAAACGCGCAGTCAACGCCCAGAAGAAGCGGCGGACAGTCCTTAAGGCATCCAAGGGATACCGCGGCCAGCGGTCCCGGCTCTACCGCAAGGCCAAAGAGCAGCAGCTGCACTCGCTGACCTACGCCTACCGCGACCGCCGCGCACGCAAGGGCGAGTTCCGCAAGCTGTGGATCTCGCGTATCAACGCCGCGGCCCGCGCCAACGACATCACCTACAACCGGCTGATCCAGGGCCTCAAGGCCGCCGGTGTGGAAGTGGACCGCAAGAACCTCGCCGAGATCGCGGTCAGCGACCCGGCCGCCTTCACCGCACTGGTCGAGATCGCCCGCGCGGCGCTGCCCGCGGACGTCAACGCCCCGTCCGGTGAGGCTGCCTGACGCCCTCTGACGCGGCGGCGCTGACTCAGCGGTCCGCCCGGGTGGCGTCTGCGGCCAAGCTGCAGCGCCACACCGAGCGGCGCCGAGCCGGCCGTTTTCTGGCCGAAGGCCCCAACCTGGTCGAGGCCGTCGCCGCATGCGGCCTCGTCGACGAGGTGTTCGCCACCGCCGTAGCAGCGCAGCGATACGCCGATCTTTTGGCCGATCTGCCGGCCGGGCTGACGGTCCGGCTGATCACCGAAGGTGCGGCAAAAGCGTTGTCCGATACCGTCACCCCGGCCGGGCTGGTGGCGGTCTGCCGCACCCCGCACACCGAGTTGGCCGCGGTGCTGGCTGATGCGCCCGCGCTGATCGCCGTCGCGGTGGAGATCTCCGAACCGGGCAATGCCGGCACGCTCATCCGGATCGCACACGCCATGGGGGCCGATGCGGTGGTGTTCGCCGGCCACAGCGTCGATCCCTACAACGGGAAGTGCCTGCGGTCCTCGGCCGGCAGCATCGTCGGACTGCCGGTGATCACCGAACCCGACACCGCCGGGGTACTCGCGGCGCTGCGCACAGCGTCGGTGCAGATGCTGGCCACCGCGGTGGACGGCGAGACGACCCTCGACGAGGCCGAAGCACTGCTGAGCCGCCCGACCGCATGGCTGTTCGGCCCGGAATCCCAGGGTCTGCCGGCGGAGGTCGCCGCCGGGGCCGACCGCCGGATCCGGATCCCGATGCCCGGCGACGCCGAGAGCCTCAACGTCGCCGCCGCGGCCGCCATCTGCCTCTACCAGAGCGCGCGCGTCCAGCGAGCCGCGCACTAGGCTGGCCTTGTGGACGTCGACCCGATCGAGGATCGACGCGGACCCGCCCAGGCTGTGACGGGGTGGCTGCGCGGCACCAACCGCAATCCGGATCTCATCGACTTGATCCGCCGCGCCCGTCGCGCCCTGCCCGGGGACCCGGAGTTCGGTGATCCGCTGTCGACGGCGGGGGACGGTGGCGCGCAGGCCGCCGCCCGCGCGGCGGACCGACTGCTGACCGACCGCGACGACGCCACCCGCGAGGTGGGCCTCGGCGCGCTGCAACTGTGGCAGGCGATCACCGAGAAGGTCTCCGGACGCCCGGCCAATGCCGAGATGACGTGTGTGTTCACCGACCTGGTCGGCTTCTCGGACTGGTCACTGCAGGCCGGTGACGACGCCACCCTGCGACTGCTGCGCCGGGTCGCTCAGGTCGCCGAGCCACCCCTGCTGGACGCCGGCGGTCACATCGTCAAACGAATGGGTGACGGCATCATGGCAGTGTTCACCGATCCGGCCACCGCGGTGCGCGCCACCCTGGCCGCACTTGCCGCAGTAACAACCGTCGAGGTAGACGGCTACACGCCGCGGATCCGGGCCGGTATCCACACCGGCCGTCCGCAGCGGATCGGCGCCGACTGGCTCGGGGTGGACGTCAACATCGCGGCGCGCGTGATGCAGCGCGCCACCCGCGGCGGGCTGATCATCTCCCAGTCGACGCTGGAGCGGATCTCCCCGGAGGAACTCGAGTCGCTCGGCGTCACGGTCAAGCGGGTGCGCCGCGCGATGTTCACCCCACGACAGCACGGGGTGCCGACAGATCTGGTGATGTACCGGATCAGTGCCATGCAGGCACTCGAGGCGGCCGCCGAACCCGAAACCGACGCGGACTCAGATTGATACAGGGTTCAGGTGAAAGCAGACCTAGACGAATTCCTCGGCGCTGGCCTCGATCCAATCCGACAGCCAGGACTCCGGCGGGCATTCGAGCAGTTCGCCCGGCATCAGCCACTCGTAGATCTCGGCGTAGGTGCCGCTCCGATGGGAGTCGATGCGGCGGTTGAGCATCGACGGGGTCAGTTCGGCGAAGCTGTCCAGGCCCATCGAGGCAACCATCTGGGCGGCACTGGCGACCACTGCCTTCTGGAAGTTGTAGACCCGCTCGATTTTGTCCGGCACATCCAGGGCCCGCGCCAAGGCGGGGTCCTGGGTGGCCACGCCTGTGGGGCAGTGGTTGGTGTGGCATTTCATCGCCTGAATACAGCCGACGGCGAACATCATTCCGCGCGCTGAGAGAGTGAAGTCGGCGCCCTGGATGATGCGTGTGACGATGTCGAAGCCGCTGGTGATCTTGCCGGACGCGCCGATCCGGATGTGCTGGCGCAGTCCGGTCCCGACCAGACAGTTCCGCACCAGCATCAAGCCCTCGGTGAGCGGCATGCCGACGTGGTCGACGAATTCCTGTGGTGCGGCGCCGGTGCCGCCCTCGGACCCGTCGACGATGATGAAGTCCGGTGTGATGCCTGTTTGTATCATCGCCTTGCAGACGGACAGGAACTCGCTTCGGGCGCCGATGCAGAGCTTGAAACCGACCGGCTTGCCACCGGAGAGGTTGCGCAGTGTGGCGATGAAGTGCATCAGTTCCAGTGGGGTTCCGAAGGCGTCGTGGGCCGGGGGCGACACGATCGTCTGGCCCACTGGGACCCCGCGGGTGGCGGCGATCTCCGGGGTCACCTTGGAGCCGGGCAGCACGCCACCGAGTCCGGGCTTGGCGCCCTGGGACAGTTTGATCGAGATCGCCTTGACCGTCGGCAGTGCGGCCTTCTCGGCGAACTTCTCCGCGTCGAAGTGCCCGTCGGTGGTGCGACACCCGAAATAGCCGGAGCCGATCTCCCAGATCAGATCGCCGCCGTGCTTGAGGTGATAGGGGCTGATGGCGCCCTCGCCGCTGTCGTGGGCGAACCCGCCCCTGGCGGCGCCGCCGTTGAGGGCCTCGATGGCCTTGCCCGACAGCGCGCCGAAGCTCATCGCCGAGACATTGAGCAACGCGATGTCATAGGGCTGTGTGCAGTCCGGGCCGCCGAGTCGCACCCGGGGGGTGAGGTCGGTGGCGATCCGGGCGCGCAGCGAATGCCGGAGAAACTCGTACCCGACGGCGGTGACATCGCGTTCGGTGCCGAACGGCTCGTCGCCCTTGGTGCCCTTGGCCCGCCGGTAGATCGCGTCGCGGGTCTCCCGGTCGAAGGGGGCACCGTCGGTATTCGACTCAATGAAGTACTGGTAGATCTCCGGACGGATCCGTTCTGCGATCCACCGGGCATGGCCCAGGATCGGATAGGCCCGCAGAATCGAGTGGCTCTTCTGCACCAGGTCGAAGGTGCCCAGCGCGGCGAGCGCGGCCAGGACACCGGCCAGGATCAGCCATCCCGGTTCCACCCTGACCGCCACCACGGCGATGGCCACCGCCGCTGCCCACAGGGCGGCGATGATGAGGGCTCGTATCATCGGTGATCCTCGCTACCCGCGTAAGTCGGCCGCCCACGCGCCCGACCGGGCGAAATGCCCGCGAGGCGTCATTGTGACATCACCTATGATCTGCTGGTTGGCACTTGCGTCACTTCTCTTTCTTTCGGACGCATCAGCCCCGGACCATAAAGGAGAGCGTCGCCGCGTGGGTGAGCCACCACTGCATCTGCTGTCGCAGGACGCGCTGACCGCCGCGGTCGACGCCGCCTGCCGGGCCTTCGACGCCGCCGGAGACCTCGATGCGCTGGCCCGGGCCAAGACCGAGCACCTCGGCGACCGTGCCCCGATCGCGCTGGCCCGCCAGGCGCTGGCCGGGCTGGCCCCCGATGACCGCGCCGACGCCGGAAAGCGGGTGAACGTGGCGCGCGGCGCCGCGCAGAGCGCCTACGACAATCGGCTGGCGCAGGTGCGCGCGGAGCGGGATGCGGCGGTTCTGGTCGCCGAGGCCATCGACGTGACGCTGCCGTCCACCAGAACGCCGATCGGTGCGCGCCACCCGATCACCATCCTGGCCGAGCATGTCGCGGACACCTTCGTGGCGATGGGCTGGGAACTGGCCGAGGGCCCGGAGGTGGAGAGCGAGCAGTTCAACTTCGATGCGCTGAACTTCCCGCCAGATCACCCCGCCCGCAGCGAGTCCGACACCTTCCACATCGCCCCGGAGGGATCCAGGCAGCTGTTGCGCACGCACACCTCGCCGGTGCAGGTGCGCGCGCTGCTGGAGCGTGACCTTCCGGTGTACATAGTCTCGATCGGCCGCACCTTTCGCACTGACGAACTGGACTCCACCCACACCCCGGTCTTCCATCAGGTGGAGGGCCTCGCGGTCGATCGCGGGCTGACGATGGCGAACCTGCGCGGCACCCTGGATGCCTTCGCGCGCTCGGAGTTCGGACCGCAGGCGCGGACCCGGATGCGCCCGCACTTCTTCCCGTTCACCGAACCCTCGGCTGAGGTGGATGTGTGGTTCGAGAACAAGAAGGGCGGTGCCGGCTGGGTCGAGTGGGGCGGGTGCGGAATGGTCAACCCGAACGTGTTGCGCGCCGCCGGTATCGACCCGCAGGTGTACTCCGGCTTCGCTTTCGGTATGGGACTGGAACGAACCCTGCAATTCCGCAACGGCATCCCTGACATGCGTGACATGGTCGAAGGCGATGTGCGGTTCTCGCTGCCGTTCGGGGTCGGGCTGTAGATGAAACTTCCCTATAGCTGGCTGCGTGAGGTGGTGGCGGCTGGGGCACCGGGCTGGGACGTCCCCCCGGATGACCTCGAGCAGGCGCTGATCCGGGTCGGTCACGAGGTCGAAGGCGTGATCACCCTCGGCCCGGTGAGCGGGCCGCTGCGCGTCGGCCGGGTGACCGGTATCGAGGAGCTGACCGAATTCAAGAAGCCGATCCGAGCCTGCACCGTCGATGTGGGCGAGGGTACCGATCGCGATATCGTCTGCGGCGCAACGAACTTCACCGTCGGTGATCTGGTGGTGGTGGCTCTGCCGGGATCAGTGCTGCCCGGTGATTTCCAGATCGCCACCCGCACGACCTATGGGCGGACCTCGGACGGAATGATCTGCTCGGCATCTGAGTTGGGCCTCGGCGCCGACCACTCCGGCATCCTGGTGCTGCCCGCCGGTACCGCGGAACCCGGCGCCGACGGTATCGCGGTGCTCGGGCTTGACGATGTGGTGTTCGACCTGGCCGTCACACCAGATCGCGGCTATGGCCTGTCGGTGCGCGGGATCGCCCGCGAAATCGCGTGCGCCTATGACCTCGCCTACGCCGACCCCGCCGACGTGCCGCCGCTTCCGATCGAGGGGCCGGCGCTGCCGGTGGCCATCGCCGCGGGAACCGGGGTCAGCCGTTTCGCGCTGCGACCGGTCACCGGGATCGACCCGGGTGCGCAGACGCCGTGGTGGATGCGGCGACGGTTGCTGCTGTGCGGCATCCGGCCCATCTCGCCCGCAGTCGATGTCACCAACTACGTCATGCTCGAACTCGGCCACCCGATGCACGCTCACGACAGCAGCCGGATTCACGGTGACTTCGCGGTCCGCTTCGCCAAACCGGGGGAGACCGTGGTGACACTCGACGACGTCGAACGCAGACTCGACGAGCACGACGTGCTGATCGTCGACGACGTCGCCGTAGCCGCCATCGGCGGGGTGATGGGTGCGGGTACCACCGAGATCGACGCGACCACCACCGACGTCCTGCTCGAAGCCGCGGTATGGGATCCGGCGGCGGTATCGCGCACGATCCGCCGCCTGCACCTGGTCAGCGAAGCGGGGCGGCGCTACGAACGCGCCGTCGATCCGGCCATCTCGGTGGCCGCCATCGACCGCTGTGCGTTGTTACTCGCGCAGATCGCCGGCGGCACAGTGCAACCCCGGCTCACCGACTGGCGCGGCGAGGTGCCGTGCGACGACTTCTCGCCGCCGCCGATCAGCTTCCCGGTCGATCTTCCCGATCGCACCGCCGGCGTCATCTACCCCGACGGCGCCACCGTGCGCCGGCTCACCCAGATCGGCGCCCGGGTCGAATCCGACCCCGGCAGCGCGGTACTCACCGTCACACCGCCGAGTTGGCGTCCCGATCTGGTGTCGCCGGCAGATCTGGTGGAGGAAGTGCTGCGACTCGAGGGCCTCGACGCCATCCCGTCGGTGCTGCCGTCTGCACCGGCCGGTCGCGGCCGCACGCCCGCCCAGAATCGCCGCCGCGCGGTGGGCACCGCGTTGGCACTCTCCGGCTTCGTCGAGGTGCTGCCCACTC
>JAIOQK010000212.1 GCA_021413425.1 Mycobacterium sp. | reverse complement strand
GGTTGGCGCCCGGGCTCAAACGCGGCTCGCTGATCGGCGGGATCCGCTACTACGACACCGTCGTCGACGACGCCCGGCACACCATGATGGTGGCGCGCACCGCGGCCCACTACGGCGCGGTGGTGCGCACCTCGACCCAGGTGGTCGCGCTGCTCACCGAGGGTGATCGGGTGGTCGGGGTGACGGTGCGCGACTCGGAGAGCGGCGCGGAGACCGATGTGCGCGGTCACGTCGTGATCAACGCCACCGGGGTGTGGACCGACGAGATCCAGGCGCTGTCGCGCCAGCGCGGCCGGTTCCGGGTGCGGGCGTCCAAGGGCGTGCACATCGTGGTGCCCCGGGACCGCATCGTCAGCGAGGTGGCGATCATTCTGCGCACGGAGAAGTCGGTGCTGTTCATCATCCCGTGGGGAACCCACTGGATCATCGGTACCACCGACACCGACTGGAACCTGGACCTGGCGCATCCGGCCGCCACGAAGGCCGATATCGACTACATCCTCGACACCGTCAACACCGTCCTGGCCACCCCGCTGAACCACAACGACATCGACGGGGTCTACGCGGGCTTGCGCCCACTGCTGGCCGGGGAGAGCGAGGAGACCTCCAAGCTGTCGCGTGAGCACGCGGTCGCCGTTCCCACACCCGGCCTGGTCGCCATCGCCGGCGGCAAATACACCACCTACCGGGTGATGGGCGCCGATGCCGTGGACGCGGCCGCGGAGTTCGTGCCGTCGCGGGTGGCCCCGTCCATCACCGAGAAGGTGCCGCTGATGGGCGCCGACGGCTACTTCGCGCTGATCAATCAGACCGAGCACGTCGGCGCCGAATACGGTCTGCATCCCTACCGGGTGCGCCACCTGCTGGACCGCTACGGCTCGCTGATCGGGGAGGTCCTCGCACTTGCCGAAGGCCAGCCCGACCTGCTTGAGCCGATCGAGTACGCCCCGGTGTACCTGCGGGTGGAGGCGGCCTACGCCGCCGCCGCCGAGGGTGCCCTGCACCTCGAGGACATCCTGGCCCGGCGGATGCGGATCTCTATCGAGTACCCGCACCGCGGTGTGGACTGCGCGCGGGAGGTCGCCGAGATCGTGGCACCGATCCTGGGCTGGACGCAGACCCAGATCGACACCGAAGTCGACACCTACGTCGCTCGGGTGGAGGCAGAGGTCCGCTCCCAGACCCAGCCCGACGACGCCTCCGCTGATGCGTTGCGGGCCGCCGCACCCGAGGCGCGAGCGCAGATCCTCGAGCCGGTTCCGCTGACGTGACCCGCCGCGTCGCACCGCTGCCGGTCCGCGACGGAGTGGGGCCGTCGCGGCTGCGGCTGCACGGCGGAAATGTGCTGGCGGAGTTCACCAGACGCTTCGGCTCCGGTGACAAGGTGCTCGCCGGTGAGGTGGTCGACGCGCACGGCGCGGTGATCGACGGCACCACCGAGATGCCGGCCGGTGCGGTGGTGTTCCTCTACCGCGATTTGCCCGATGAGGCGGTGGTGCCGCATCCCATCCCGGTGCTGTACCGCGACGACAACATCGTCGTGGTGGACAAGCCGCACTTCATGGCGACGATGCCGCGCGGCGGCCACGTTGCGCAGACCGCCCTGGTGCGCCTTCGCCGCGACCTCGACCTGCCGGAGCTGAGCCCGGCCCACCGCCTGGACCGGTTGACCGCCGGTGTGCTGATGTTCACCACGCGCCGCGAGGTGCGCGGCGCCTACCAGACGATGTTCTCCCGGGGTCTGGTCAACAAGACCTACCTGGCCAGGTCTTCGGCGGAGCCGGAACTCACTGGTGCGCAACGGATCTGCAATCGGATTGTCAAGGAACGCGGGGTGCTGCAGGCCCGCATCGAACCGGGGGAGCCCAACGCCGAGACACTGGTCGAGCCCCTCGGTGGGCACCGGTACCGGCTGACTCCGCGCACCGGACGCACCCATCAGTTGCGGGTGCACATGGCCGCACTGGGCGTGCCGATCGACAACGATCCGCTGTATCCGACGGTGATCGACGTGGCGGCCGATGACTTCTCCCGCCCGCTCCAGCTGATCGCACACCGGCTTGAGTTCGACGATCCGATGACCGGGGTCCGGCGCACGTTCGTAAGCTCGCGCTCATGATCTCCACCCGGCGCATCACCGTCGACGGACTGTCCACGTCGGTACTGGTCGGCGGCAATGGCACTCCCGGCGAGGCGGTGGTGTTCGTGCACGGCAACCCCGACTCCGGATCCGACTGGATGCCGCTGATGACGCGGGTCGCCGAGTTCGCCACCGTCGTCGCACCGGACCTGCCCGGCTTCGGGGCGGCCGACGAGCGTGCCGACGGTGACTACAGCATCTACAGCTACGGGCGTTTCCTCGGTGGCGTGATCCGCCGTCTCGGCATCACCCGTGTGCATCTGGTGGCCCACGACTTCGGTGGTCCGTTCGCCGCGG
>JAIOQK010000211.1 GCA_021413425.1 Mycobacterium sp. | reverse complement strand
GATCGCCGTCCGGCACCGTCTCCCCGATGCGAATCATCCCGCCGTGTTTGACCACGACCTGCTTGACGATCGCCAACCCCAGCCCCGAGCCCGGCATCGCCCGGGCGGAGGTGGACCGGTAGAAGCGCTCGAACACCAGACCGCGCTCATCGGCGGGGATTCCGGGGCCCCGGTCGGACACCACCAGTTCGGCGTGTGCCGAATCCACCTGGCGCAGATGAAGACCCACGGTGCCGCCTGACGGACTCCATTTCGCGGCGTTGTCCAGAAGGTTCAGCACCGCTCGGGACAGACCGGCGGCGTCGCCGTGCACCACCCAGCCCACCACATCGACGTCGAAGTGAATATCGTTGCGGCGGCGGCGAACCCGCTCGAGACTGCGGTCGATCACCTCGCTCATGTCGATGTCTTCCAGTGCGGTGCCGTGGGCGTTGTCCTCCCGGGTGAGGTCCACCAGATCGCCCACCAGAGTGGAGAGTTCCTCGATCTGGCCGATGACGTCGTAGCGCAACTCCGACAATTCGCTCTCCGGGATCCGTTGCGCACCCGGGCTGCTGGAGGCCATCAGCAGTTCCACATTGGTCCGCAGCGACGTCAGCGGCGTCTTGAGTTCGTGGCCCGCGTCGGCCACCAGGCGCGCCTGCCGGTCCCGGGACTCCGCCAGGGCGCGGAGCATGGCGTTGAACGCCTCAGTGAGCCGCGCCAGTTCGTCGCTGCCGAACACCGGGATGGGCCGCAGATCGTCGGTCCGCGCCACCCGTTCGGCGGCCTCGGTGAGCCTGCCGACCGGCCTCAGTCCGGTGCGCGCGACCATGCCGCCCGCCACCGCGGCGATCACCACCCCGATACCGCCGACCGCCAGCAGCACCCATTTGAGTTTGGTCATCACCGCGTTGGTGGGCTGCAGACTCTTGGAGATCAGCAGCGAGGAACCGTTGGGCAGATGGATCGCGAGCACCCGCTGATCGCCGACGGTTCGCCGGGACATGAACAGCTCACCGCGGATGACGGCCTTCTCCGGCTGCCCGACCGGCAGGCTCTGTCCCTGCTGATTGGCCGTATAGATCGAGCGGCCGGGATTGACCAGCATCGCGTTGACGTCGGAGTACGCCGTTCCCTCAATGGCTTTGGCGGGATCCGCCGCCAGTGACCCGCTGGCGATCAGCAGCTGCGCCCGGCTCTGCAGTTGGTTATCGATGTCGGTGTAGAGCGCCGCGGAGACGACCGCGTAGACCGCGACCGCCATCAGGACCACCACCATGGCCACCATCGACATGGCCAGCAGCATCACTCGCCAACGCAGCGACAACGATGTCGCGGCTCGCTCCGGGACCCGCATCGCTTGCGCACGGCGCTGCTTCCAACGGGACATTAGGGGGGCGTCTCACGCAGCACATACCCAACACCGCGAACGGTGTGGATGAGCCGCGGCTCTCCTTCGGCTTCGGTCTTGCGGCGCAGGTAGCCGACATACACTTCCAGCGCATTGCCCGAGGTCGGGAAATCGAAGCCCCACACCTCTTCGAGTATCCGGCTGCGGGTCAGCACCCGGCGAGGATTGGCCATCAGCATTTCCAGCAGGGCGAACTCGGTGCGGGTCAGGCTGATGGCCCGCTGCCCGCGGTGCACCTCCCGGGTCGCCTGGTCCAGCGTCAGATCCATGAACGTCATGGTGGCGCTCTCGGCGAGCTCTTCGGGTCCGGTGCGGCGCAGCAGTGCGCGCAGCCGCGCCAGCAGTTCCTCGAGCGCGAACGGCTTGGGCAGGTAATCGTCGGCACCGGCGTCGAGGCCGGAGACCCGTTCGGACACCGAATCGCGTGCGGTGAGCACCAGAATCGGCAGGTCGTCGCCGGTGCTGCGCAGTTGACGACACACTTCCAGGCCGTCCAGCCGCGGCATCATCACATCCAGGACGACGGCGTCGGGGCGTTCGTTGGCGATCGCGTCGAGGGCCTCCACACCATCCTCGGCGAGGTCGACGGTGTAGCCGTTGAAGGCAAGGGAACGCCGGAGGGACTCACGCACCGCCCGGTCGTCGTCGACCACAAGAATTCGCACGAGATCCAGTCTCAACCAATCAACTCAGAATCGCCTGAAAACGCGCCGCAGGGTGCGGCGTTCGGGGGCGTCAGCGCTTGTCGAGATCAAGGAGGCCGAGCCGGGCGGCCTTGAGCAGGCGACGCGGCACCTTGTGCTGGCGGCCGGCGACCGAGACGGTCACCAACCCCGGCGCCTCAGCCTTCCACTGCGCACGCCGACTGCGGGTGTTCGAGCGCGACATCCGCCGCTTGGGCACAGCCATGGTGGGCGATCTCCTCATAAGTGCTGCCGCGCACGACTTCCAGCGCGACCAGATGCATTTCAAACCAAGTGACACCAGAATAGCCGCCCGGGACTGCCTTATCCAAAGCGGGACGGCGGCGGTAACCTACCGGTTGGTTGGCCAGCTGAGGGAGCACCTATGACAGCGCCGTCGGAATCCGCGCGCAAAGCCGTCCGGATCGGCAACTGCTCAGGGTTCTACGGCGACCGGATGTCGGCCATGCAGGAGATGCTGACCGGCGGTGACCTGGACTATCTGACCGGTGACTACCTGGCCGAGCTCACCATGCTCATCCTGGGCCGGGATCGGATGAAGAGCCCCGAGCGCGGCTACGCAAAGACCTTCCTCACCCAACTGGAGGGCTGCCTGGGTCTGGCCCGGGACTCCGGCGTACGCATCGTCGTCAACGCCGGAGGACTCAACCCGGCCGGTCTGGCAGCGGCGGTCCGATCGCTGGCGGCCACCGTGGGCGTCCCGACCACCGTCGCCCACGTCGAGGGCGACGACCTGCTGGCCCGCGCCGATCAGCTGGGTTTCACCGGAGCCGCTGGGCCGGCGACATCGGGTATCGGCGGCGTGCTGACCGCCAACGCCTACCTGGGCGCGTGGGGCATCGTGGACTGCCTGAACTCCGGTGCCGACATCGTGGTGACCGGACGGGTCACCGACGCCTCGGTGGTGGTGGGCCCGGCGGCGGCGCACTTCGGCTGGGCACGCGACGATTACGACCGGATCGCCGGGGCGGTGGTCGCCGGACACGTCATCGAGTGTGGCGCCCAGGCCACCGGCGGCAACTACTGCTTCTTCACCGAGATCGACGATCTCGGCTACGCCGGCTTCCCGCTGGCTGAGATATATGACGACGGATCCTCGGTGATCACCAAGCACGCCGGGACCGGCGGGCAGGTCAGCGTCGGCACCGTCACCGCTCAACTGCTCTACGAGATCACCGGGGCGCGCTACGCCAACCCTGACGCCACCGCCCGCTTCGACACGATCGCGCTGCACGACGACGGGCCGGACCGGGTGCGGATCTCGCGCGTGCGCGGCGAGCCGCCACCCCCGCACCTGAAGGTCTCGCTCAACAGCATCGGCGGCTACCGCAACGCGGCCACGTTCGTGCTCACAGGTTTGGACATCGACGCCAAAGCCGCTCTGGTGAGACGCCAACTCGAAGCGGCACTCACAGTCCGGCCGGCCGAACTGGACTGGACGCTGGCGCGCACCGACCGGCCCGACGCCGACACCGAGCAGACCGCCAGTGCCCTGCTGACCTGCACCGTGCGCGATCCCGACCAGAACACGGTGGGTCGCCGATTCTCCTCGGCCGCAGTCGAACTCGCACTCGCCAGCTACCCGGGTTTCCACACCACCGCTCCACCCTCGGATGCGGCGATCTACGGTCTGTTCACCCCCGGATACGTGCCGGCCGCCGAGGTCGAGCATGTGGCGGTACACGCCGACGGCACCCGGGTGCCGATCCCCCCGGCCACTGCGACCCTGCCACTGGCTGACGCCGACTCCCCCGCGCTGCCCGAG
>JAIOQK010000026.1 GCA_021413425.1 Mycobacterium sp. | reverse complement strand
ACAAGCAGGCATTCATAGCAATCTGTTCCGTTCATCCCCGGGTGCGCCTAGCAACCTTGAGCGGAGAGTAACCGACATCGGCGCTGAGTCGGGCCGTATGGTCGGCGGATGACCGATTTGATCGACACCAAGCTGGAGCCGCACTCGTCGACCGCCCTGGGCATCTTCCGAATCGTCATCGGCTTTCTCTTCGCGCTGCACGGCACCGCGAAACTGTTCGGGTGGCCGGTCACCAAAGGCGGGGCGGTGCCCTTCGGCACCTGGCCGTTCTGGTGGGCCGGTCTGATCGAACTCGTGGTCGGGGTGCTGGTGATGATCGGCCTGTTCACCCGCATCGCGGCACTGCTGGGTTCGGGCACGATGGCGTTCGCCTACTTCATCGAGCATCAGCCCGGCGGGCTGCTGCCCATCGAGAACGGCGGCGAGTTGGCGACGCTGTTCTGCTTCGCGTTTCTGCTGCTGGCCTTCGCCGGCGGCGGGGCCTTCGCGGTGCAGCGCCGGCGCTAACCGGAGCTGACCGACCCCGCGACCGTGATCGCGGGCAGCGTCCCGGCTGGAGCGCCGGACGCCAGGCCGCCGAAGTAGGAGCCCGACCACATCCACAAGCCCGCCTGCAGCCGCAGCGAAGGCGTAGGCCTGCATGCTGGACAGCACGGCAGCCTTGCTCACCATCAGATACGTCGAGCTGAGTTCGACCAGCGCCGCATAGGAGGCCGGGGAGAAGGATCCCTGCGCGGCGATGAGTTCCCACACGAACCGGCCCGCCCCGGTCGCGCTCTCCAGCAGTGACGTCCATGCCGCCATCTCCCACCATGCCGGCGAGCGCGGGTTGTCGAGGTCGTTCAGCGCGGCGTCGTAACGGCCCGCGAGCTCTAGATCCACGGTGCTCGACGAGCAGGAGAGGAATCCGTCGCAGACAAGGCCGTCCGGCGGGGGCGTCACACCGGGAGGCGGGTTCTCCAGCAGCACCTCCAGGTAGCCGCGGTTGTAACCGTAGACCGCCAGCAGCATCGGGACCGACACGTGCGCAACGCTTCTGACGATCCACCCGCTCGGGTTGGCGGCGGCGCCGGTGAGACCGGCCGCCAGCGTGTCGAACAGCCGTATCCCGAGGGCTGACACAGTCAGGTCTGCGGGAGCCGCGGCCTCGGGTTGCGCACGTGTCGGGGTGTCGCGCAGGTTGTCGCGCAGCCAGATTCCGCCGAAGTACCCCGAGGCGGTCAGGTTGCCCAACTCCTCGCGTACCTGGGGCGCGGTGACGTCGGGCTCGGCGAGCACCTCGAGGCTGGAGACGGCGAGGTCACCGAAGAAGAAGCGGGCCGAGTCATCGGCGTCGCCACCGGCCGCGACGTAGTCAGCGGCACGGCGGCCGATCGCGTCATCGGAGACGGTGAACGACGAACCCTCGCGCAGCGGCAGTGGCGGCAGCGTGACCGAGACGCGGGCGGTCTGCGCCGCGCGCCGGTGAGGGCCGGCATGGATGTCGGGCCGGGGCGCGGTGGCGGGTCGCCCGTCCCGCGCCGGCCGAACGGTCCGTTCGGTCGACGCTGACGATGCGTCCGTGTCCGGGGCGGCCGAGGCCACACCGCAGGCCACACCGCCCACGCCGAGCATCGCCGCACCCACACCGAAGATGACCGCCAGTCCCCGAGCCCCGATCCTCACCGCAGCAGGTCCCACTGGCCGCAGTCCGGCTCCGGCACGACGTCGACGTCGTCCGAGTTGCGCCCCGCGGCCGCCGAAGCCGCTGCCGCGAACGTGAGAGCGTCGCGGCGCGATGGATGACGGGTCACAGACCGAAAGCCTAGCTTCTGCGGTTGCCCCCGCAGGTGGCCAGGATTAGGCGGCGACCAGCGTCGGCGTTCCGACCCCGATGGTGATGCGCGGGTCGGCGGCGGGATCAAGCCAGGTCAGCACTGAGCGCATCTCCTCGCGGCCGATCGCCACACAGCCCCATGTCGGGCTGCCGTTGGTGACGTGCAGGAAGATGCCGGACACCTTGCCGGGGATCCGCTGCGGGTTCACCGCGATGTTGACCGCATAGTCGTAGACCGGGCCGGAGTCGTAGAGGTTCTCGGTGATCGACGACGGGTTCTGCGCCGAGCGGACGTGGGTGTTGTAGGTCGGCGAGCTGGCGTCCTCGTCCCACCAGTCCTGATCGGTGGCCTGGAAGTAGGGCATCTTGGTGCCGGGGTTCGGCTGGCGGCCGAAAGCCTGATCGAAGGCGAACGTCCCCTCCGGGGTGCGGTAGACGCCATCGGCGGGGGCGCCGATACCGAGTTCGCCCACTATTGCCTTGATGGGGCCGAGCACTACTTTCCAGTGCTGGCCGACACGTTGGAACGCGGTGAGGGTTCCGGTCGTCGCGGTCGCCTCCGGAACCCCGACGACGATCCACTGCGTCGGCTGGCCGGCCGGTGCCGGCACCGCGGATGCCGGGGCCGCGAGCGAGAGTGCCATCAACATCACACCGAACATGGATACGATTCGGGCCACAAACGTGCGCGATTTCACTGCCCTGAGGCTAGTGGTCGGCGATAACGGAAGCGGCTCAGCGCGATGTCGCTTAGAAGGCGGACCCGACGCTCACAGGCTCCAGGCCATCCGGAATTTGTCGGCCAGTTGCGCCGGGGAAAGCTCGCCGTAGTGCTCCTGTTCGAAGCGTCGGACGGCAA
>JAIOQK010000242.1 GCA_021413425.1 Mycobacterium sp. | reverse complement strand
CGTTCACCGACGACGGCCGGGTGGTATCGGGCGCCAACGTCGAGAACGCCTCCTACGGGCTGACGCTGTGCGCCGAGTGTTCGATGGTGTCGCACCTGTATGCGACCGGCGGCGGGCGCTTGACGGCCGCCTTCTGCGTGGACGGCCACGGTGACGCCTTGATGCCGTGCGGGCGATGCCGGCAATTGCTCTACGAGCACGGCGGCCCGGAACTCTTAGTGATGACGCCGGAGGGTGTGCAGACGATGGCCCAGATCCTCCCCCAGGCCTTCGGTCCATGGGACCTTGAGAAGAGGAAGGACGGCAGATGACCACTGTGCCTGCCGAGAAACCAACCAAGGCCGCCTGGGCGATCCTCGCGGCGATGGGTTTCGGCGCGCTGATCGCCCAGATGTTCTCCACCGTGATCGGCCCCGCCCTGCCCACCATCAAAGCCGATCTGGCGCTGAGCCTCTCCACCCAGACCTGGACCATCACCGCCTACAGCCTGGCGTTCGGCGCCGCACTGGTAGCCGGCGGCCGACTGGGCGACCTGGTCGGCGAGGTCAAGATGATCGTCACCGGGCTCGTCATCTTCGGCGGCGGTCTGCTGATGTCGGCGATCGCGATCGGCGGCCCGCTGATGATCAGTGGCCGCGCCGTGCAGGGAATCGGTATCGGTATCTCGGCACCGGCGACGCTATCGATCGTCGTCAACTCATTTCCGCTGGCGCGACGTGGCCTGGCCGTCGGAGTGTGGGGATTCGCGCATGGATTCGGACTGCTGTTCGGTCCACTCTTCGCCGCCTGGATGATGGACGTCGCCAGTTGGCGCTGGATTTTCTGGGTGGCGTTGCCCTTGACGGCGTTGGTCATCGCCGTCACGCTGTTCGCGACCCGCGGCTATAAGAGTGTCCTGTCGACAGGAAGTTATGACTGGGTAGGCCTGATTCTTGGCGGAACCGGTATCACCCTGCTCACCTACGGGCTGCAGAATTCATCGGTGAGTTGGCGATCCCCGGAGACGTGGGGATCCATCGTCGCGGGTATCGCACTGCTGGCCGTCTTCGCCGTCTTTGAGACCCGAACCACCCATCCCCTGGTCGATTTCGGCCTCTGGAAGGAACGGCTCTTCTCCGGCGGGTTCTTCGCCGAGAGCGCGGTCGGATTCGTCTACATCCCGTTCCTGGTCTTCATCGGGTCGCTGTACTTCATCAATGTCCTGGGCTACTCCCCCGGTAAGGCCGCCAACGTCATCTTGATCACCACCGCTATCTGCATGGTGTTCGAGCCACCGGCGGGCCGGTGGGTGGATAAGGTGGGCCCAGGACTGCCCATCACGGTGGCGCTACTGATGCAGGCGGTGGCATTGGCCTGGATGGGGCTGTCGTTTACCCCCACCAGCACGATTGGCCAGATGGCGATTCCCTTGGCGCTCATGGGAATCGGCGTCGGTTTAGCGCTGCCCGCCTGCAACACCGCCGGAATGTCAGCCGTGGATCCCGAGCGGGCCGGGATGGGTTCGGGGCTCATGCAGATGACGTTCAACATCCCCGCCGCACTCGGCGTCGGGCTGATCACCTCGATCATCGGCGGCCTGACCACCTCCGAAGTCCGGCGCAGCCACGACGATCGCCCCGAGTTGCGGGAGACCGCCGCCCGGTACGCCGACGCCGTACAGGACGGCGATATGACGCGCGCCGACGACGCTATCGCGGGACTCCCCCAGGACTCCGTGGACGCCATCAAGCAGGCGGTACTTTTTGCGACGTCTGATGCGATCACGGTATCCATGCTCGTGCTCGCCGCGGTGGCACTGGCCGGTGCGATCTTCGCGTGGGTGGTGATCGGCCGTCGCCGCACCCCCGACCACATCGAGATGACACGCGCCGCAGCGGTGTGATCTACAGCGCCAGCGCCTCAGCGATACTGGCCCGCAGCGCGACCAACTCCGCGTCCGCGGCTGACCGCGCCTGCGCGACATCCCCCGTCACCGGCACGATCACCTGCAGGTAGCACTTGAGCTTGGGTTCGGTGCCGCTGGGCCGGATGATCACCCGGGCGTCCTTGCACGTGAAGCGCAGGCCGTCCGTCGGGGGAAGACCGTCGGCACCCTTCTCCAGATCGTCCATCCGCTCCACATCACGACCACCCAGCGAGGTGGGCGGGTCGGCGCGCAGACGCGCCATCGCCTCGGTGATCAGCGAGATATCCGAAACCCGCACCGAAAGCTGGCTTGTCGCATGCAGGCCGAACTTGCGGGCAAGATCATCGAGAACATCCTGGGGGCCGCGGCCCTGCGCCTTGAGTGCCGCGACCATCTCCATCATCAGCAGCGAGGCGGTGATGCCGTCCTTGTCCTTGACCGCTGTCGGGTCGCAGCAGTAGCCCAAGGCCTCCTCGTAGCCGAACCTCAGATCCGGCACCTTCGAGATCCACTTGAACCCGGTGAGTGTGGCCGCATAGCCCAGGCCCGCATCGGTCGCGATGCGCTCCAGCAGTGTGCCGGACACGATCGACTGCGCATAGACACCCTGCGCGGGAACACCTATACGACGGCCGCGTTCGGCGATCCACCAGCCGAGCAGCGCACCGACCTCGTCGCCGGTCAGCATCCGGTAGTCGCCGTCGTAGCGGAATCCGGCCGCGGACCGGTCGGCGTCGGGATCGTTGGCGATGATCACATCGGCCGTTAGCGCCCGAGCATCCGCCAGCGCCAGATCCATCGCACCGGGCTCCTCGGGATTCGGGAAGTTCACCGTCGGGAAGCGGCCATCGGGGGCGAACTGCTTGGCCACCTTGGCCGGCGCGGGAAATCCGGCACCTGCGGCTGCGCGCATGAACACCTCGCCACCCACGCCATGCATCGCGGTGTACACCGCCGAGACCGCGCGCGGTCCGTCCCCGAGCAGCGAGACCGCCCGCGCCACGTAGGAATCCAGCACGGCGCCGTCCAGCGTGCGGTACTCGTCGGACTGCGGGATGGATGCCAGTGGGCCCACCGCGGCGATGCAGTCGGATATCTGAGCATCCGCCGGCGGCACGATCTGGCTGCCGTCGCCGAGGTAGACCTTGTAGCCGTTGTCATCGGGCGGGTTGTGCG
>JAIOQK010000205.1 GCA_021413425.1 Mycobacterium sp. | reverse complement strand
TGCCGCCACCCCGGACGGCCCCAGCGGCAGCCCAATAACGGTGGAGGTCAACACTTCCCGCGACAGCTTGCCCAGCGCCTGGCCCAGCTGCGAGCCGAACGCCATGCCACTCATCTGGGTCATCATCGCCATCAGCGGCCCGGCCATCGCGCGGGCTTCCTCGGGCAGCGCCGAGGACCACACCGACCCGATCTGCTCGGCCATCGGATCGCACAGCCGCTTCCAGGTGTCCATGGTGTTGTCCACCCAGTCCTGCGGCGTCCACGCCGCCGCCGTGGTGGCCCCGGCCGGCAGCGCGCACGCCCCGTCCAGCCAGGTGTCGGCCAGGTGCACCGCATCGCTGATCGCCGAGGACGTCGACTCCGACACCGGAGCCACGAACCCGATCGACGACGACGCCAGCTTGCGGGCCACGTCGTAGTTCACCGCCCCGGCGTTGCCGCCGCCGGCCATCGCGCTGCCCGCCCCGGCGAACATCTGGCCCAGCTGGGTGAAGATCTTGCCCAGATCGCCCACGTTGAACGGGTTGGAGCCGGAATCGCGGTCACGCGGATCGGGCTCGTCACCGGTGTTGAAGCCGAAGGGCAGCTCAGGCATGGCGTCCACGGTACCGCCGCTACTGTATGGCGCGTGAACCGGCGAATCCTGACCCTGCTCGTCGCGGTGCTGCCGATCGTCGCGTTCGGCGTACTGGTGGCCGCGGTGACGGTGCCGTACGTGGCGCTGGGGCCGGGCCCGACGTACGACACCCTCGGCGAGGTGGACGGCAAGCAGGTGGTCGCCATCGAGGGCACCGAGACCAAACCCACCACCGGGCATCTGAACATGACCACCGTCGCCCAGCGCGACGGCCTGACCATGGGACAGGCGCTGGCCCTGTGGCTGTCGGGCAACGAGCAGCTGGTGCCGCGCAATCTGGTGTTCCCGCCGGAGAAGTCCCGCGACGACATCGAGAAGTCCCAGAACGCCGACTTCCAGCGCTCCGAGGACAACGCCGAGTTCGCCGCCCTGAACTACCTCAAGTACCCCCAGGCCGTCAGCGTGGAGAACGTCAACGACCCCGGCCCGTCGGTGGGCAAGCTGCAAAACGGTGACACCGTCGACGCCGTCGACGGCACCAAGGTCGCCACCGTCGAGGAGTTCTCCACGATCCTCAAGACCACCAAGCCGGGCCAGAAGATCGTCATCGACTACCGCCGCAAGAACGCCCCGCCCGGCTCCGCCACCGTCACCCTGGGCAAGGGGGAGGACCGCGACTACGGGTATCTGGGCATCGCCGTGCGCGACGCCCCGTGGGCGCCGTTCACCATCGACTTCAACCTGGCCAACATCGGCGGGCCGTCGGCCGGGCTGATGTTCTCCCTGGCCGTCATCGACAAGCTCACCACCGGCGACGTCAACGGCGGCAAGTTCGTCGCCGGGACCGGCAGCATCAGCCCCGACGGCAGGGTCGGCCCGATCGGCGGCATCATCCACAAGATGAGCACCGCCCAGGACGCCGGGGCCACGGTGTTCCTGGTGCCGGCCGATAACTGCGACGAGGCCCGCACCGCCGCCGGGGACACCATGGACCTGCTCAAGGTCGAGACGTTGACGCAGGCCGTGGACTCCCTCAAAGCCCTGAGTTCAGGTGGCAAACCCCCACGCTGCTGATTGTCCGGGCGGGCGAGCCCGCCCGGAGTGTTAATCATCAGTAGAGTCGGCCACGTGACGATTCGCCCTCCCGCCCGGATGCCCACTCTGAACCGCCGCTCCCGCATCCTGGTCGGGGTGGCCATCGCCGGGGTGGCGGCGCTGCTGATCGGCCCCCGCTTCATCGACACCTATGTCGACTGGCTGTGGTTCGGCGAGCTGGGCTACCGCTCGGTGTTCACCACCGTGCTGCTCACCCGGCTGGTGGTCTTCCTGGTCACCGCGGTGGTGATGGGCGCCATCGTCTTCGCCGCCCTGGCCCTGGCGTATCGCACCCGGCCGGTGTTCGTGCCCAACACCGGACCCAACGATCCGGTGGCCCGCTACCGGATGGCGGTGATGAGCAAGCTGCGCGGCTTCGCCATCGGCATCCCGGTGATCATCGGCCTGCTCTCGGGTCTGGTGGCCCAGAGCTACTGGCCGCGCATCCAGATGTTCATCAACGGCGGCGACTTCGGCGTCTCCGACCCGCAGTTCGGCCTCGATCTGGGCTTCTACGCCTTCGATCTGCCGTTCTACCGGCTGCTGATCTCGTTTGCGTTCGTCGCGCTGTTCCTGGCGCTGTTGGCCAACCTGGTGACGCACTACATCTTCGGCGGCATCCGGCTGGCCGCCGGTCAGGGGGCGCTGAGCCGCGCGGCGCGTATCCAGCTGGTGAGCCTGGTCGGATCGCTGATCCTGCTCAAGGCGGTGGCCTACTTCTTCGACCGCTACGAGCTGCTGAGCAACACCCGCGTCGGCAAGCCGTTCACCGGGGCGGGCTACACCGACATCAACGCGGTGATGCCGGCCAAGCTGATCATGCTGGCG
>JAIOQK010000204.1 GCA_021413425.1 Mycobacterium sp. | reverse complement strand
TGCCCGATCAGCTCAGACGCGTCCGGTAACGGCTCCGTCGCCTTCTTTGAGCAGCCCGCGAAGACCAGGGTGGTGGCGAGCAGGGCGGTCAGGACGGCGAGAAGTCGGCGGCTTGTCGGCATAGCTGCATGCTAGTAGGTCGGGCGTTGGTCACCCGGACGGCGAGGCCGGGGGTTGTGCGGGCGTCACCGGATCGGTATGAGTGGGCGGGTGACTGGTGAACTGGAATTCCTGCCGGTACCCGCAGGTGAGGGCGACGCTGCGGCGCTGGTGGCGGCCATGGTCGCGGAGATGGCCGAGCTCTACGACGGTCTGGACCTCACCGCGCCCGGCATGCCCAAGGCGGGCCCGGCCGAGCTCGGTCCGCCGGGCGGGGCGTTCCTGGTCGGCTACCGAGACGGCGTGGCGGTGTGCGGTGGCGGTATCAAAGCGCTGCCGGACGGCGCCTGCGAGATCAAACGCATGTACGTGGTGCCGCACGCCCGGCGCAGCGGTGCGGCCCGCGCGCTGCTGGCGGCACTGGAGGACACCGCCCGGGAACTCGGCTACCGCATCGCCCGGCTCGACACCGGCTCCCGGCAACCGTACGCCCAGGCGTTCTACGAGGCATCCGGGTACCGGCGGGTGCCGAACTTCAACAACAATCCGGCCGCCGCGTTCCACGGTGAGAAGCAGCTAGATTAGGCGGGTGTTCACCGGAATCATCGAGGAGCTCGGCGCCGTCGTCGGCAAGGACGATCTGGGTGACGCCGCCCGGCTCACCATCGAAGGTCCGGTGGTGAGCTCCGACGCCCGCCACGGCGACTCCATCGCGGTCAACGGTGTCTGCCTGACGGTGCTCGAGGTGCTGCCGGACGGCCGGTTCAGCGCCGACGTGATGGCCGAGACCCTCAACCGCTCCAGCCTGGCGGGTGTCGCGGTGGGCAGTGTCGTGAACCTGGAGCGGGCCGCGGCGCTCAACAGCCGGCTCGGCGGCCACATCGTGCAGGGCCATGTCGACGGCACCGGCGAGGTGATCTCGCGCGCGCCGTCGCAGCACTGGGAGATCGTCCGCGTCTCGGTACCGCCGGCGTTGTCGCGCTACATCGTGGAGAAGGGCTCAATCACCGTCGACGGGGTGTCGCTGACGGTGTCGGCGCTGGGATCCGACTGGTTCGAAGTGTCCTTGATCCCAACGACATTGGGACTCACCACCCTCGGCCGGGCAGCGGTGGGTGCGACGGTCAACCTCGAAGTGGACGTCATCGCCAAGTACGTCGAGCGGCTACTGCAGAACCGCGACTAGCCGGCTGTCGCGCGGGTGCGGCGACGCCGGATGATGAATAGACCCATCATCAGCACCGCGGAGCCCCCCGGTGCGTTCACCGTGGTGTAGCCGAGGTCGGTGAGGATGCCGGTTTCGATCGTGCTGAGCGTCTTGATTCCGGTGCCGGTGCTGACCCGAGCGATCATCAACTGCTTGTTGCGACCGACGAAGACGAAGTCGCTGAGGTGCGACACCGAACTGCCGGTCTGCCATGGATTCGGCGTGTACAGCGGAACGGGGGCGCCGTAGGCCGCGACCGCTGCGGGACCGCCGGAATAGAGGCCGCCGTCGCCGCCGGTGAGATTGGTGTCGTAGGCGCTGTTCCAGATGAAGTCGCTGCCGATCACCGGGGTGCCGTCGGACGTCACCAGCAACTGGTCGTAGGTGGTCCAGGTGGTGTCAGTGTTGGAGCCGGGTTCGGTGATGGTCGACAGGAAGCCGAAGGTGTGCATCAACTCGTGCATCGCAACCGACTGGAAGTCGTACTCACCGCCGCTCGCCGACCCGTTGAAGGCCCAGGGATTGGCGAAATTCCAGGTGATCGTCCCGTCGGCCGTCGAGCCGTTGACGTCGGAGCCGGAAATGATCTTGGCTTGCACCACGGTCGGGTAAAAGCCTGCACGCGAACTGATCATCGGGCTGGTGGCCGACGCGAGCTGCCCGGAGAACGGTGCGAACTCGCCGTCGACGGTGTAGTTCACCGTGACGGGCGTGTCCACCAGTACGTACGACGACAGTAGGGTGGCCGCGGTCTGCAGCGCGCTGCGCGCCTCGGGTGACCAGAGCAGCGCCCAACCCGCGTACTCGAAATCGAACTGCACCAAGGCGGCGCGGCCCTGCTCGACCACCGCGTTGGCCAGCGTGCTCGCCGGACGGAAGGGGTCGAGCAGGTTGATGTGGAAGCCGGTGTCGGTGGCGGCGACGGTGAAGGTGTCCAGGCCGGCGAAAGTGCCGCCCGGTGTGTACAGGTAGGTGCCATCGGTGCTGACTTCCACGGTGCCGAAGTTCGGACCGCTGGTCACGGTGTAGGTGATCGGGTCGCCCTCGGGATCGACCGCTCCGATGGTGCCGGTGATCGGCCCGGTGATCTGGCCGGTGGTCTGCACCGGCGCCACCGTGGGCGGCTGGTTGAAGAAGGTGCGCCGGATCAGCAGCACCACGCCCTCGATGAACGACTCGACGGGGCCCAGCGGATTGGTGGACACATCCGCGGTCGTGGTGACCGCCGCCGCCACCGGTACGGCGATCGTGACAACGGGGGCGCCGGGCGCCGGGGTCGACATCGCCACACCGACTGACGATTCGGCCGCAATCCCCGAGTCCGATGACGGGGTGTCCGCCGACGTGGGCTGCGGTGCTGCGATATCCGGCCCCGCCTCGGTAAGCGCGGCGGCCGGCGTCATGGCGGTGGTCGGCGTCGCTACTCGGGCTGCGCTTTCGGCGCCGCCACGCGGGTTCAGTCGCGCCCGCGGTGTCCCCGGCGAACGGGTGGCTGGTGGGCCCTGCGCGATCGCGGCCGCCGCCGGGAGGTCCGCGGTGCCGGCCGTGGTCGGCGCGGCGTCGGATCGGATCCGGCGCGGGTGTGCGGCCGTCGAACGCGCAGCGGCTCGACCGGACCCGGCCGACGGTGAATCGGGGTTAGCTGCGGCCGGGGGACCCTGATCGTCGGCGGTGTCCGCGGAGGCGACCGCCTGGGGTGCGGCGAGCGAAATGCCCAGCGCAAACGCTGCAGCACCGAGCCGGGTCACACCCCTGGCCATGACGTCACCCACTCCCCACCGAGTTGCTCTCCGGGATCCGGGCCAACGCGATCCCTACAACCTAGGGGTGGGTGCCGTCGCCGGTCAACGTGGCCGGACACCGTGTCGGCGGCCCCAGTGCCCGGATTGTGAGGGGACCCACGGACCAGCCGGGTGGATTCATACCCAGGGTGGTTCATACTTGAATCGCATCTGGAAGACGGGATCGTCCCTAGCGCAGGATCCCACCATCGGCGACAGGCGGGCACGATGACGAGGCTGGACACCGTCGAACGGGCGGTCGCCGACATCGCTGCAGGTAAGGCCATCGTCGTCATTGACGATGAGGACCGCGAGAACGAGGGCGACCTTATTTTCGCCGCCGAGAAGGCCACGCCCGAACTGGTGGCCTTCATGGTCCGCTACACCTCCGGGTACCTGTGCGTGCCACTCGACGGCGCCGTGTGCGACCGGTTGGGCCTTTTGCCGATGTATGCGGTGAACCAGGACAAGCACGGCACCGCCTACACCGTCACCGTCGACGCCCGCAACGGCGTGGGAACCGGGATCTCGGCGTCGGACCGGGCCACCACCATGCGACTGCTGGCCGACCCGGTGAGCACCGCGGACGACTTCACCAAGCCCGGCCACGTCGTGCCGTTGCGGGCCAAGGACGGCGGGGTGCTGCGACGCCCCGGACATACCGAGGCCGCCGTCGACCTGGCCCGGCTGGCCGGGTTGCAGCCGGCCGGCGCCATCTGCGAAATCGTCAGCCAGAAGGATGAGGGCTCGATGGCGCAGACCGATGAGTTGCGCGTCTTCGCCGACGAGCACAACCTGGCGATGATCTCTATCGCCGATCTGATCGCCTATCGCCGCAAGCACGAGCACCTCATCGAACGGGTCGCCGAGGCGCGGATCCCTACCCGTCACGGCGAGTTCCGGGCGGTGGGCTACACCAGCATCTATGACGACGTGGAGCACGTGGCACTGGTCCGCGGCGACATCGCCGGACCGCTCAAGGACGGTCACGGTGTTCTGGTGCGGGTGCACTCGGAATGCCTGACCGGCGATGTGTTCGGATCCTGGCGGTGCGACTGCGGCCCGCAACTGGACGCCGCACTGGCCATGGTGGCCGCCGAGGACCGCGGGGTGGTGCTCTACATGCGCGGCCATGAGGGCCGCGGTATCGGCC
Source organism: Mycobacterium sp. (assembly GCA_021413425.1). Classification (GTDB taxonomy): domain Bacteria; phylum Actinomycetota; class Actinomycetes; order Mycobacteriales; family Mycobacteriaceae; genus Mycobacterium. The sequence continues at coordinate 336 of JAIOQK010000204.1, read as the reverse complement.
TCATGCACAAACTGCAGGCCTATCAGTTGCAGGACGCCGGCGCCGACACCGTGGACGCCAATCTGGAACTCGGCTTTCCCGCCGATGCCCGCGACTACGGCATCGGCGCCCAGATCCTGGTCGATCTGGGTGTGCGGTCGATGCGGCTGCTCACCAACAACCCCGCCAAGCGCGTCGGCCTGGACGGCTACGGCCTGGAGATCGTCGAACGGGTCTCGCTGCCGGTGCGCGCCAACGCCGAGAACATCCGGTACCTCAAGACCAAGCGTGACCGGATGGGTCACGACCTGGCCGGCCTGGAGGACTACGACGACGCCGTCGGGCGGGAGTGAGCGC
>JAIOQK010000203.1 GCA_021413425.1 Mycobacterium sp. | reverse complement strand
CAACCGCGGGAGGGGTCCGCGGTCCGGACCCGGTTCGGACATCCTGTCGGCCTGGTCAATCTCTTCGGTGTCGAGCTGTGGGAACGGTTCTCGTTCTACGGCATGCTGACCATCCTCGGGTACTACCTGTACTACTCGGTCGGCGAGGGCGGGCTCGGGCTGCCGAGGGCCACCGCGACCGGAATCGTCGGCGCCTACGGTGGATTCGTCTACCTGTCCACCGTGCTCGGTGGCTGGGTGGCCGACCGCGTTCTGGGCATGGAGCGCACCGTGTTCTACGGCGGCGTGGTGGTCATGTGCGGCCACATCGCGTTGGCGCTGCTGCCCGGCCTGACCGGCGTCGCGGTGGGCCTCGTGCTGATCGCGCTCGGCGCGGGTGCGCTCAAAGCCAACGCGTCGTCTCTGCTGGGCACCCTCTACGACGAGGGCGACGCGCGCCGCGACGGCGGTTTCACGCTGTTCTACCTCGGCATCAACCTCGGTGCATTCGCCGGGCCGCTGATCACCGGACTGCTGCAGACCCGGCTCGGATTCCACTACGGTTTCGGCGCCGCTGCGATCGGTATGGCCCTGGGGCTGACCCAATATGTGATCTTCCGGCGCAACCTCGGAAGCCACGGCCGCACGGTGCCGCATCCGCTGTCGCGCCCGGCGTTCTGGCGTGCGGCCGTCATCGCTGCGGCGGTGGTCATGATCATCGCGGTCGGCTTCGCCACGGGGTTGGTCAGGCTGGGCAACCTTTCACAGGTCACCACCGGCTTGATTCTCATGGCCTCGGTCGCCTACTTCGCGGTGATGCTCACCAGTTCGCGGGTCACCGAGCTGGAACGCACCCGGGTCCGGGCCTTCATCCCGCTTTTCATCGCCAATGCCGTGTTCTGGTCACTGTTTCAGCAGATCTTCACCGTGCTCGCGGTCTACTCCGACGAGCGGATGGACTGGACCATCTTCGGCTGGACCGCGCCGTCGAGCTGGATCGGATCCATCGAACCGGTATGGATCATCCTGCTCTCCCCGGTGTTTGCGGTGATGTGGACCAAGCTGGGCAGGCGCGCACCGACGACTCCGCGCAAATTCGCCTACGGAGTTATCGGCATGGGATTGGCTTTCCTGCTGTTCCTGACCATGGCCGGCACTTCCGGCCGCTCCGTTCCGGTGCTTGCAGTGGTGGCGATCATGGCGGCGTTCGCCATCTCCGAACTGCTGCTCTCGCCGATAGGCCTGTCAGTCACCACGCAACTGGCGCCCAATGCCTTCCGCGCCCAGATGATGGCGCTGTACTTCTTCTCCGTCGGACTGGGTACCGCGATGTCCGGGGTGCTCGCCCGCTACTACGACTCCGCTCACGAAGCCGCGTATTTCGGCATCATCGGCACTGCCGCAGTGCTGGTGGGTCTGGTGGTGTGGGTGATCGCGCCACGGATCAGCACCCTCATGGAGGGCGTGCACTAACGATCGTGAAAAAGGCCCCAAAACCGATCTGGGCGCACTCTCGGCGAGTTCAGTGCGCCCGCGTGGGCAACGCCCGGCACACCGCGTGCACATCGCGTCCGGCGTGCATGACGGTCCAGTCCGGGCGCACGAGCACCGCGTCCGAACCCGTCGCCCGCAACCACTCGGCCACCTCACTGCCCGGGGATGCCAGGTAGCCGATCGCGCCGCGGCGGCCAAGCTCGGCGCTGTCCACAGTGGTGAGCGGACGTGAGCTGATGACCGCGAAGCCGTTGCCCAACACGGAATCGAGCCGGTGGCCGTCGCCGGTGTCGGCATTCGGACAGAGCGTTCCGGCGGCGGGTGTCTTGTGTACCAGCGCGGTATCGGGCAGGGGAGGGGTGGTGGAATCGAGCAACCGGTCGCGCAGCCCGGGGATGAGGTGCATCCGTGGCACGACAGTGCGGCGCAGCAGGTTCCCGAACCGCCCACCGCCCGTCATGACTCGGCCCACCAGCAGTGCCAGTCCGATCATCTTTCGGACATGAGGCTTACGTTCCTGCTCGTAGGTGTCGAGTGCCGACGCGTCCAGCGTTGCGCCGATGACTCCGGCGAGCTTCCAGGAGAGGTTCATCGCGTCGCGCAACCCGGCGCACATGCCCTGACCGATGAACGGCGGCGTCAAGTGCGCGGCGTCCCCGAGGATGAAGGTGGTGCCTCGGCGCCAGGAGTCGGCGATCTTGGCCCGGAAGGTGTACTCGGCCACCCGGATGAGCGTCAGGTCACGGTCGGTCAGGCCCCGGGTCCATGGCGCGATCAGCGGGCGCAACGCGGGCAGCGCGCGGAAGGCATCGGCCGTCTCGCCGGCCAGCAGTTGGAATTCCCAGCGGTACCGGGTGTCGCCGATCTGCATGAAGGTGCCGCCGCGGCGCGGGTCGCAGAGTTGGTGCACGCCGTCCCACTGGTTTAGATCCACCGGGCTCTCGACGTCGATGACCAGCCAGCGTTGCTCGAAGCGCAGATCCCGCATCGACGAGCCGATGTAGTCGCGGACCATGCTGTTGGCGCCGTCGCAACCGAGCAGGTAGTCGGCTTCCACCCGGTGCTCGCTTCCGTCGGCGCGATCGGTGAAGGTGACCCACACGCCGCCGCCCCGGTCGCTGATACCGGTGACTTCGGCGTTACCGCGCAGCGTCACCTCCGGGTAGCGGGTGAGGTTGGTGCGCAGGAGGTCTTCGAGGACGGGCTGATCGAACATGTTCGCCTGTGGGTAGCCGTTGTGGCCTGGCGAGGGCCGGACGAACTCCGCGAGCACCCTGAACTTCGGGTCGACCAGCCGCAGCCCGGCAGCCGGCCGGGAGATCCGGGCGAACTCCGCTCCGAGGCCGAGCCGGTCCACGATGCGGAACACCTCGTCGTCGAGGTGCACGGCGCGCGGCTGGGGATAGACGGTCGGCCACCGGTCGAGGACGAGTGTCTCGATGCCGTACTGGGCCAGCAGGGTGGCGGCGGTGACACCGGTAGGTCCAGCCCCGATGATGACCACCACCGCGGCTTGTCGCTGCCCGTTCATCGCCCGCTCCTCACTGACGAAATCGTCACATGCGATTTGAGCGTCGGTCAAGAGGTTATGACGAAACCATCAGTAGTGACCTACGCTTCGACGGTGCCCGATGTGCCCCTGCCCGATGTCACCGACCCGGCGACGAACAGGCTTGAGCGCCGCAAGCAACGCACCCGCACGGCGTTGATCAGGGCCGCACAGACATTGATCGCTGAGGGGCGCCTCGCTGTGCCAGTTCTGGAGATCACCCAGCTGGCCGATGTGGGGATGGGCTCGTTCTACAACCACTTCGACAGCAAGGAGCAACTTTTCGAGTCGGCAGTGACCGATGCGCTCGACTCCTACGGTGACCTCCTCGATGCGCTCACCGGCGATATGGAGGATGCGGCGGAGATTTTCGCCGCCAGCTTCCGGCTCACCGGGCGCTTCTTTCGCAGCCGTCCGCAGGAGAGCCGGATCCTGCTGTCGAACTGGCCCGTGTTGGTCACCTCGGACCGGGGGCTGGCACCCCGCGCGCTGCGCGACATCAAGGCGGCGGCCGCCGCCGGCCGTCTGAAAGTCGACGACCCCGATCTGGCTCTCGCAGTCGCGGCCGGGGTGCTGTTCGGTCTGGGAACCCTGCTCGCACGCGACCCCGGCCGCGACGACGGTACGACGGTCGACGCCGTCACCGAAGACCTGCTGACCATGTTCGGGATGCCCGCCGGGGAGGCCCACACAGTCTGCTCCCGGCCGCTGCCCGAGGTGCCTCGCTAGTCGGCCGCGACGGTCATCTGCTGGGTACCCAGGTCGATCGCCCCGTCGTCGGTGCGCACCGATGCCTCGACCACGTCTCCGCCTTTGAGGTACTTGGGGTTGGCGTCCTGGCTCTTGAAGAACGCCTTCCACTTGACGGCCGGTGGCAGCAGCCGGGCGATGATCTCCACCGGTTTCGGCGGTGCGCTGAGCGCCGTGCCGGCCGGGGTTCCGGTCAGGATCAGATCGCCGGCGGCCAGATCCTGGAAACGGGTCAGCGATTGCAGCGCCTGCAGGGGGCGGTAGAGCATGTCGCCCTTGACGAACGCGTCCTGACGGACTTCGCCGTTCACGGTCAGCCGAAGATGCAGATCACCGAATCTGCTCAACTCGTCGCCCTCCAACAACACCAGCGCAGGTCCCACCGGCGTGAAGGTCGGATATGACTTCGCTTCGTAGAACTGGGTCTGTGGCAACTGAATGTCGCGGGCTGAGACGTCATTGGTGACGACCAGGCCTGCGATGCAGTCGGCGAGGTTGCTCTCCGAAATGCTTGTACCGACGGAGATCTCGCGGCCGATGACCAGACCGATCTCGACCTCGTAATCGAGGAAGCGGACATGCCGCGGCTTCACAATGGCGTCGGCCGGGCCGCTGATCGACGCCGAGGACTTACGGAAGAAGGTCAGCGGGATGCTCTTTGGGTCCATGCCGGCATCGCGTACGTGGGAGGCGAAGTTCGTCATCTGCGCCACGACCCGGCACGGTTTGGTGACGGGCGAGAGCAGATCCAGGCTCTGCAAATCCGCGGTCGGCGCGCTACTTCGCGCGGTCTCGACGGCAGCCCGGTCGGCCAGCAGTTCTGCGGTGGTGGTGGCGGACGTGTCGATGCGCGCCGCCCCGCCGTCCGCACGCACCCACCATCCGTCAGCGGTGCGCAACACGGCGATCGTCACGAGCGAGCCACCTTCACTAATCCGATCAGTCGTTTGATGTCGAATTCGTTGCGCTGGCGAAGGGCGCCCACGATCGCGCCCACCTCGTCGCGGGCATGTTTGGGATCGATGCCGAGGAAGTCCTTGGTCGCCGGCGGCCCCCATTGCGCCAGCCCGGATGCGGTGAACGGCGCCCACCCGGTGTCCATGGTGTTGTCGAACATGTCACCGTCGGCGAAGTGCTCGACGAGGAAGCCGTCCGGATCGCGCCAGTAGTCGAAAAGCTGGCTGCCCTGGATGTGGCGGCCGATACCCCAGGACCGGAAGTAGCCGCGCTCGCGCAGGTACTCCCCGCCTGCGGCCAGGGCGTCGAGGTCGCTGACCTGATAGGCGGAGTGCACGTAGCGGTTCGCCGGGCCCAGCGCCATGGCCAGGGTGTGGTGATCGGTCGGGGTGGTCCCCCGATCGCAACGGATGAAGCTCATCGTCGGACCGCGGTCACGCTGGCCCGCGTAGTAGAGGAAATCGCTGACGATCAGCCCGAAGTGGTCCAGATACCAGTTCAGCGTCTCGATGTACTTCGTCGACGACAGTACGACGTGGCCCAACCGTTGCACCCGCGCCGGCGCCCGCGGCGGCCGCTGGGTGGCATTGGTGCGGGCGAGTTCGTGGCCGAAGTTGAAGACGTGCGGTTGTTGGGCGGGCAGTTCGGGTAGCTCGTGCAGTCCGGCGACTACTTTCACCGCATTACCGCTGGGATCGACAAGGCTGACCGACAATCCGCCGAGGTTCTCCGGTAGGGGCACCGGTGCCGTGCCGGTCTTGCTCGCCAGGCGCAGCAGGTCGGCTTCGTCGTCGGCTCGGAAGGCGAATCCGCGAAAGCGCGTCTGCGGGCCGCGCCGCAGGATCACGCACGGCGCGCCTGCGTCAGCGCCGCGCAACTGGACCTCATCGGGGTCCCCGGCCACGGTCTGAAAGCCGAAGGCGCGCGCGAAGGCCCCGGCGCGATCGAGGTCGGGTTTGTCGAACTCCAGCCACGCCAGGTCGGCGACCTTGATCACCGGGTTGCGCGAACGGCCGGGGTGTTCGCCGCGTAGCGCCCCCTGGTCGCTGTGTAGTTCGTTGTGCGCGCCAACGACCTCACTCATCTGCCGCGCCTCCCATCGTGTTTGACGAAATCGTCACATACGACGGAGCGGTCGGTCAAGGGCGGTGAAACCCGTCGGCTCCCGGGTCAGGACGCGGCCCCGGAACGCCGCGATGCGTACGGCCACGGGCTGTTGCGCTCCGGGACCGCGGCGGTGCGGACCTCCTTGAGCTGTGTGCGAAGGAACTGCCGCAGCCGGTGCAGATCCGGATCGTCCCAGCGGTTGACCGCCTCGTCCGGGTCGGCGGTCAGGTCGTAGAGCTCCCACTGATCGTCCAGTGGGCTGCTCCGGTACATCGGGCCGCCCGGCCCGTTCGAGGCCAGTTGGCGGACTCCGGGTTCGGTCCATGTCGACGGGTCATCGAAACTGCGGACCAGCTTCCACAGGTGGCCATCGCCGCCGGGTGCGGCCGACCCGTCGACCCGCACCACCAGACCCTCGAAGTTCGCCGCGGTGTGTGCCGGGATCCGGATCTGCAGCGGCCGCGGAGGATTGACCGTGCGACCGAGTTGGCGGCCGAGGCCGGATGCGCCGGAGTCGCCCTCCAACATGTTGTCGCGGGTCATCAGGTACACCGCTCGCCCGTCCTCGGTCGCACCCCCGTCGACGACATCCATCAGATTGCGACCGGGCAGCGGATGCACCTCGGAGAACGATTCGCGCAGCACGGCGGCCGTTGATTCAACGTCCACACCGGCGGCAGCGAGCAGGGTGGGCACCAGATCCACATGTGAGGTGGGGGCCTCGACGGTCCTTGGCAGCGTCACCCGATCACCGATCCGCACCACGGTGAAGGGCACCCGGGTCGCCTCGTCATAGAGGTTGAACCACTTCTGGTGCAGCCCGCCGTGCGCACCGAGCAGGTCGCCGTGATCGGCGGTGCGCACCAGCACCGCGTTGTCGGAGCCGCCGGTGACCGCGCGGCGCACCCGGTCGATCGGCGCATCGACCTCGGCGTGCAGCCGGTAGTACATATCGCGGTAGCGCTGGGCGTTGCGTTCGTAGACCTGCTGGATCAGCGCCGCGGGGCCGTACCCGGAGTAGTACGCCTCCCGGAACGCGATCTGGGCGGCGGGCTTGGTGCGCAGGTCCTCCTGCGCGGTGGGCGCCGGCGGCACGTGCGGTGGATCGAGGTGCGATGGCTTAAGCGGGCTGCGCAGCACCCACGTCGGGAACAGCACGATGTCGTGCGGATTGACGAAACTGGCGACGAGCAGAAAGGGCCGCAGCGCGTCCTCATCGCCGGCCCGTCGGCGCGCGTAGCGATCCTCCAGCCATGCCACGACGCGGTCGGCGATCAGCGGGTCACGGCGCAGACCGCTGTTGGCCAGACCCGCACCGTGCGGTTCCGGGCCAACCCACCCCGAAAAGCCATAGGGGGCAAGGGGATCGGCGTCGAGGTAGCGTTGTACCGCGGCCGGGTCGACAGTGCCGTCGTCGTCGCTCGTCGCCAGCGGATCGCCGGTGCGCATATCGGTGAGATCGGCGTGGGAGATGTGCCACTTGCCGTCGTAGTGCGTGTCGTAACCGGCCGCCCGGAACCAGTTGCCCAGCGTGGGCACCTCGCCGGGGCGAAGCCAGCGCATCCGTGAGTCGTCATAGGCCTTCCCGATTCCATCGGTCTGGGTGACGCCGTGCAGATCGGGGTACTGGCCGGTGAAGATGGTGGGGCGACTCGGTACGCATGCCAGCGACCCGGTGTAGTGACGGGCGAAGCTCACCCCGTGCTCATCGAACCACCGGCGCCCACTCAGTACTCGGTCACGCCAGGTGCGTACGTCGTCGGATTCATACGGCGGGGTGGCGCGTTCCTCATCGGTCATCACGATGATGATGTCGGGACGGTTCTGTATCGCTCCAGATGTCACTTCAGATGTCACCGTGAATCCTCCATTTCATGTGCGAGTCCGGTCAGCATCGCGTCGGACTGCTTGGCCATCGCTCGGCAGACGATGCTCTCCGCCGCCCGCGCGAACAGGTTGTCACCGATCTCCACCGTGCTGGTCACCCTCACCTCGGTACGCCCATCGGCGGTGGGGCGCACCTCCCACCGGTTGGTGAGGAGGCGCAGCCGCCTCGGCAGGCCCTCGATGTCGTAGCCCAGCACACTGGGCCCATCAGAGCCGGGCGGGGTGAAGGCCGTGATGCGCTCGACGAGGGTGTTGCGCCCCACCTGCACCCGCCGTGACATACCCAGCGGGGAGTCGCCCACGCCGTGCTCGAGGACGCAGGAGTGGTCGACGTTGCCCGCCCACGAACTGATCGACCCGAAGTCGGCGAGCACATCCCACACCGCCCGGGGTGCCGCGGCGATGATGCGCGTGCGACTCACTGATGCCACCGCACCACGATACGTTCATTTCCGCACATGCTCAGGGGTGCTCGAGATGGACCCTCATGCGGTTACCCGCCTCACATAGGGTGCAGACATGTTCAAATTCTCGGACCTGCCCGCCCAGGCCCTGGGCAAGGTGCAGCAACTGGCCGAACGCGGATCGGCCGAACTGCACTACCTGCAGAAGATGATCGCCTCGGGTGCCTTCGGACTCGAGCCGCCGCAGAACCTGGCCGCACTGGTCGCCGACATCCGGCGCTGGGGTGAGGTCGGCACGATCCCGGCCCTCAACGCGCGGAAGACCCCGCACCGCACGGCCATCATCGACGACGAGGGCAGCATGACCTTCGCCGAGCTCAACGGCGCCACCAACGCCGTTGCCAACGGGCTGCTGGCGATGGGCGTGCGGGGCGGCGACGGGGTCGCGATCCTTGCCCGCAACCACCGCTGGTTCCTGATCGCCAATTACGCCTGCGGGCGGGTCGGCGCGCGCACCATCCTGCTCAATACCGAGTTCTCCGGCCCGCAGATCCGCGACGTCTCCGCGCGCGAGGGCGCCAAGGTCATCATCTACGACGACGAGTACACCGATGCGGTGAAACTCGCC
>JAIOQK010000207.1 GCA_021413425.1 Mycobacterium sp. | reverse complement strand
TGCACGGCTCGGGAATCCACCCCGGCGGCATCACCGAACGGTTCCCGCTGATGGTGTCGTCGCTGTCGTCGGCGATCACCCATGTGCGCGCCGAGGAGTTCTCCGATCTGCGCACCTACAACGCTCCGATGGTGGTGCGCGAGGTGATGGGCTTCGGCCTGACCCCCGAACAGGCGATGAGCGGCCCGATGGCGGTGCTGCTCGAGGCCGGGTTCAAGCAGTCGGTCCGGATGGTGGTCGACGAACTCGGGTTCGCTTCCGAGCCGCGGATCCGGTCAACCCAGGAGGTCGCCGTCGCGGTCACCGGGACCGACGAGTTGATCGTTCCGATGGAGGCGGGCACGGTGGCCGCGAGGCGGTTCCGCTGGGAGGCGATCATCGACGACAAGCCGGTGGTGACCGCGGCGGTCAACTGGCTGATGTGCGAGGTGGAACTCGACCCGCCGTGGACGCTGGGCCCGGAGGGCGAACGCTTCGAGGTCGAGATCACCGGCGACCCGCATGTGTCGGTGACGTTCAAGGGGCTGCAGCCGGAGTCGGTGGCCGAGGGCCTGATCCGCAACCCCGGTGTCGTCGCCACCGCGAACCACTGCGTCAGTGCCATTCCCGCCGTGTGCCGGGCCGAGCCGGGGATCAAGACGTATCTGGATCTGCCGTTCATCGCCGGGCGGGCGGCACCCGAGCTTTTCAACAAGGCGAAAGCTCGATAGACTGGTGGCATGTTTGTTGCCGTAGTAGATGAACCGAACGGTTTACAGACGAAAACCAGTAAATATTCTGTCTATCAAAGTTTGCTAGATTACCCGTTCCACGGCAGCTACCGGTGAACGCTACCGAGCGGCTGAGCCGGCTGACCCAGGCCCTCACCGACCACATCGACCCGCAGAACCACGCCGGACGCATGTCCGGGCTGCTCGATGACCTCGACGTCGGCCTGGTCTCGGTGCACTCGATGCGGAACTTCGCTCACGTCAACGGCGCGGCAGCACGGTTGCTGAACATCGCCGCGGGTAACACCACGGCCGCCGAGTTCGCCGCTGTGATGAAACGTCTGGCTCAACGGGCTGTCAACAAGGCCGCCATCGCCGCGGAAGCCGGCGCGCTCGAACTCGACCCGGCCGCCGACTACAAAGCCGTCTGGGTGTTCCCGGAGTCGCCCACGCATCTGGGCGTGGTGTCCAAGACTGCCCCGTATCCCCGGTTCGACGGCCGCATCTGGGCGTTCTACGACAACTCCCCGGTGGCCGCGGCGATCGAGTCCGCCACGAACGCCGACGCACTGCTGCGGGCCAGCTCCGAGGCGATGATGGATCCGCAGGCAGTGCTGGAGGCGGTGTGGCTCGATGGACGGGCTGTCGATCTCATTCACCGCGATGTCAATCGGGCAGCGTGCGATTACCTCGGGCTGAGGCGACGGGATCTGGTCAACCACCCCATCACCGAGTCACAGCCCGAGATCGAGGACACCGGCCTGCTGGCAATGCTGCTGCGTTGCGTGGAAACGGGTGAGCCGGTGGTGCTCAATGACGTTCCGCACTACAGCGCGGTCTCGGAGGCCCCCCGCTATTACGACTTCCGCGGGGCGCGGGTCCGGCCGGGTGTGATGGCACTGACGTGGCGTGAGGTCACCGAGCGAGTGGAGCAGGCCCAGCGCATCGCCGCGTCGGAGAACCGGCTGGCCAGCGAACTCAGCGGCGCCGCCCGATATGTGGCGTCGATCATGCCGGGCGCGCTGGACGGGCCCGTCGAGGTGACGTCGCGGCATTTGGCCGCCGGCGAACTCAGTGGTGACAGCTTCGGCTACCGCTGGGTCGATGACGACCATCTGCAGTTCTACGTCGTCGACGTCTCGGGCCACGGGATGGCACCGGCGATGGTGTCGGTCTCGGTGCACAACCTGCTGCGCTCGGCGACCTTCGACCGGGAGAAGTTGCTCGAACCCGCCGCGGTGCTGACCGAACTCAACCGGCTATTCCAGATGGACGGGCACGGCGGGAACTACTTCACCATCTGGTACGGCGTCTACCAGGCCTCGACACGGTTGCTGCGATTCGCCAGTGCGGGCCATCCGCCGGCGATCGTGTTGTCCCCCAACGCGTCCCCGACCCAGCTGGCCACGAAGTCGCTTCCGGTCGGACTGTTGGACGACACCGAGTTCGGGACGGCGGAGTATGAGGTGCCGCCGGAGACCGACATCGTGGTCTGCAGCGACGGCGCATTCGACGTCGCCTCGCCGAACGGCACGCCGTGGTCGCAGCCGGAATTCGTCGACCTCTGCGGTCGGACGGCACAGTCCGATGACTGGACCCTCGACAGCCTGCTCGACGGGGTCAACGCCGTGTCGGGGGGCGAGCCGTTCGGCGACGACTGCACGCTGGTGCGGCTGAGCTTCCCGTAGCGCGCTACCCGCGCGATGACCAGAACGCGCACTGATGGCGGGCGGCGAAGTCGGCACGCAGCGCGGAGCCCTCCGGTTGCAGTGACATCCGCTCGGGGTGATCGGGGTCAAGTGCGGGCCACTGCGGCTGGCCCGCGGCATCGGGTGAGCCGTTGGTCACGAAGCTGCTCCAGTAGGCGATCATCTGATCGGACAGCACGCGCTGGGCGGGGTTCAGCGCCGGGGCGCCACCCAAATCGAACAGGTATCGCAGTTCCAGTGCGTGGCCGGCTCCGGGCGCAATGGGCGTGCGGCGCAACGGTTCCGGCGCGGGGGCGTGGCGGTCGTTGAACTCGTAGGCGTACACCGGCCCGCGGCGGGCCAGCCCGGCGGCGACGGTGTCGATCGGGCAGGCGAACACCCCGTCGGTGACCGCCGCGGCGTAGGCCAGCCCGGCGCTGCCGTCGTAGCGGCTCAGCGGATAGCGGGCGGCCAGCGCCGGCGCCTCGGTCCCGTAGGTCTGCTGCAACAGCGTGCCGTAGGGCGGAAGACCCTTCTGCTTGAGATACGACATCGCCACGAACACCGTGTACTC
>JAIOQK010000206.1 GCA_021413425.1 Mycobacterium sp. | reverse complement strand
CCAGTCGGCGAGATCGGGATCGCCAATGCCCTCGTTGCCGATCTGGTCGGGTCCGGCGGCCCGCTTGCGCAGCACGGCGACCAACTCGGCGATGACAGCCTTGATGTCGCCGACGATCGGAACATCGGCATGCCGGTTCTTGCCGATCTCGGCGGGGTCGATGTCGGCGTGGATCACCTTCGCGCCGGGGGCGAAGGTGTCCAGCTTGCCGGTGACCCGGTCGTCGAAGCGGGCACCCAGGGTGATCAGCAGATCGCTTTTCTGCAAGGCGGCCACCGCGGCGACGGTGCCGTGCATGCCGGGCATCCGCAGGTTCTGGGTGTGGCTGTCAGGGAATGCGCCGCGCGCCATCAGGGTGGTGACCACCGGGATGCCGGTGAGCTCGGCCAGTTCGGCCAGTTCGTCGCAAGCCTCGCCGCGGATCACGCCGCCGCCGACGTAGAGCACCGGCTTGCGCGCGCCTGCGATCAACGTGGCGGCTTCCTTGATCTGGCGGCTGTGCGGCTTGGCGTTCGGCTTGTAGCCGGGCAGTTCCATCTGCGGCGGCCAGGTGAAGGTGCACTGACTCTGCAGCACGTCCTTGGGGATGTCGACCAGCACCGCGCCCGGTCGGCCGGTGGAGGCGATGTGAAAGGCCTCGGCGATCATCCGGGCGATGTCGTCGCCATCGCGGACCAGGAAGTTGTGCTTGGTGATCGGCATGGTCATGCCGGTGATGTCGGCTTCCTGGAAGGCGTCGGTGCCGATCAGCGACCGGCCCACCTGCCCGGTGATGGCGACCACCGGAATGGAATCCATCTGCGCGTCGGCCAGCGGGGTGACCAGGTTCGTCGCACCCGGACCGGAGGTGGCCATCATGACCCCCACCCGGCCGGTGGCATGGGCGTAACCGCTGGCGGCGTGCCCGGCGCCCTGCTCGTGGCGGACCAGCACGTGCCGAATCTTGGTGGAGTCGAACAGCGGGTCATACAGCGGCAGGATCGCGCCACCGGGGATGCCGAAGATCAGGTCGACGTCGAGCTCCTCCAGCGCGCGCACCACCGCTTCGGCACCGGTCATCTGCTGCGGTTTTACCCGCGAGGAGGTGCCGTTACCGGCGCCGTGGGCGCCATTGATCGACGGGCCCGACGATTCGCTGCTTGCTTGGGTGGCAGGTGCGCTCACTTGGTGTCCTCGATATCTGGTTGGGCAAGAAAAAACCCCCGTCAGCGTGGGCGGCTGTACGAGGGTTGCGCGCTGGTGCGTGTGGCTAGACCCGGCAGGGGGCGAGCGCGGCACCAACGCGCTTACCTACTACGTGCATTCCGCCGGTCGACATACTGGCAAAGGTTAGCCTTCGCGCAGGTCGGAGTCAACTGCGCCCAGCGTGCCATGATGCACCCATGACAGCCCCCGCCGGGCCCGCGCAGGCGGTCATCCGGATCTCGCCGATGGCCCACTTCGCGCCGGCCTTCCTGGCGCTGGCCATACTGACGCTGATGCCGGCGCTGGGCAGCTGGTCGCTGGCGCTGCTGGCGATCCCGGTGGCGATCTCGGTGGCGATCGTGCGACTGCGCACCACCGCCGACGCCGACGGGGTGACCGCGCGAGGCCTGCTGAGCAGCCGGACGCTGCCGTGGGGCGAGGTCGGGGGGCTGCGGTTCAACCGCGGCGGGTGGGCCCAGGCCTGCTGCGGTGGCGGCAGGGAGTTGACGCTGCCCGCGGTGACGTTCGCGACGCTGCCCCGGCTGGCGGCGGCCAGCGGCGGCAAGGTGCCCAATCCCTATGAGGGTGGCACGTCAGGCAAACGGGTTGGTGCCGTGCAGCAGGAACCAGGCGGCGACGCCCCCGGCGAGGCCGAGGACCAGGGCCAGCAGTGAGCCGATGAACGGCCGCCGGGCCCAGCCCCGGGTGCCGTCGAAGCCGTAGCGTCCCGGCCCGGCCAGGATGACGGCGGCGGCCATCACCGCCAGCACCAGCAGGTACTCCGCGCTGGACCCGAAGACGAACAACCCGCCGTCCTGGCGCTGTGCCTCGAAGGCGACCAGCAGGCTGTTGACGCCGAACGCCAGCGCGGCAGCGGCTGCGAGCGGGGTGAACAGCCCGAGCACCAGCAGCACTCCGGCCGCGATCTGCACGCCCGCGCCCACATAGGTCAGTACCCCGGCGTTCTGGTAGCCGGCTTCGGCCAGGGCGGCCTTGAATCCGTCCAGGCCTGGGCCGCCGAACCAGCCGAACGCGTTCTGCAGCCCGTGGGCGATGAACACCAGCCCGAGTGCCACCCGCAGCAGCAGCAGGCCCAGGTCCTGGGTGCCGCGCCGGCCGGCGGCTTTGACCTCGGCGTCCGACGGGGCGATCTCGGTTGGCGCCACGGGTGCGGGCGGGACGGCGACCGGTGCCGACTCGTAGGGCGCGGCATAGGGCAGCGGCTCGGGGTCGCCGATCAATCCGTAGGCGGTCGACGGCGGACCCGCCTGCGATACCGGGGGCCCGGGGTCGGAGTAGGTGATTCGGGTGGTCTCGGAGTCGCCGCTGTAGCCCGTCGCGTGATAGTTGGCGGCCAGGTCGTCCTCGGGGTCCACCAGCCGGGCGGTGGCCGGCCGCACGCCGGAGTCCTCGGGACGCTGCCAGCCGGGATCGCTTGTCACCAGGCCAGGGTAAGTCCAAACCGGGGTCAAACCCGGGATTTCACGCCGCAGTCCGGGTGGGCGAACTCGCCGCGGCCGCGCCGCGTCCGTAACCTGGCGAGCATGCGATCTCCTGGGCCGGTGCGCGCGGCGGCGGTCACGGTGTGCGCGGCGGTGGCGTTTAGCGTGGCGGCCTCGGGGTGCGCGCGGTTCGACAACGCGGTGTCCCAGCCGTTCACCGAGCCCCCGGAGATGGGCGTGGGGCCGTCGTCCACCCCGCCGCCGCCTCCCCCGCTGCCACCCAAACCGTTCCCCAAGGCCTGCCCGGCCCCGGGCGTGATGCAGGGCTGCCTGGAGAGCACCAGCGGGCTGATCATGGGCCCCGACGGCAGTACCGCCCTAGTCGCCGAGCGCGTCACCGGTGTGGTCAAGGACGTCTCGGTCAGCGCTGAGCCGAAGGTGCGGACGGTCATCGGCGTGGACGGCAGCGGCGACGGCGGGCTGATGGACATCGTCATGTCGCCGACCTACTCCCAGGACCGGCTGATGTACGCCTACATCAGCACCCCGACCGACAATCGGGTGATCCGCATCGCCGACGGCGACACACCGAAGGACATCCTCACCGGGATCCCCAAGGGCGCGATCGGTAACACCGGGTCGCTGATCTTCACCAGCCCCACCACCCTGGTGGTGCAGACCGGCGATGCCGGTGACCCCGGCAAGGCCGGTGACCCGAACTCTTTGGCGGGCAAGGTGATTCGGATCGAGCAGCCCACGACGGTGGGTCAGGTGCCGCCGACGACGGCGCTGAGCGGGATGGGTGCCGGCGGCGGGATGTGCCTTGATCCGGCGGACAAAGCGCTCTACGTCACCGACCGCACCCCCGCCGGCGACCGGCTGCAGCGCCTCGGACCGGACGGCAAGGCAACCACGGTGTGGGCCTGGCCGGACCGCCCGGGGGTGGCCGGCTGCGCGGCGCTGGAAGGCACCGTGCTGGTGAACCTGGTCAACACCAAGCAGACGGTGGCGGTGCGTCTGGCGCAGGCCACCGGCGCGGTCACCGGCGACCCCGAGGTGGTGCGCCAGGACAAGCACGGTCACGCCTGGGCGCTGGCGGTCTCCCCGGACGGCAACATCTGGGGCGCGACGGTGAATCGGACCGCCGGTGACGCCGAGAAACTCGACGATGTGGTGTTCCCGCTGTTC
>JAIOQK010000303.1 GCA_021413425.1 Mycobacterium sp. | reverse complement strand
CCGGGGGCGGTCATGGTCTGGGAGACGCCGGTCTCCGAGGCCAGGTGCAGACGCACCAGGTACTCGATGGTGGCGACGATGTCCTCTTCGGTCAACGTGGAGTTGACGATCGGCACACCGGGGTTCAGCCCCAGCTTCTTGTTGACCTTGTAGCGGCCCACCCGCGCGAGGTCGTAGCGCTTCTCCTTGAAGAACAGGTTCTCCAGCAGGGTCTGCGCGGACTCCTTGGTCGGCGGCTCGCCTGGCCGCAGCTTCCGGTAGATGTCCAGCAGCGCCTCGTCGGTGCCTGCGGTGTTGTCCTTCTCCAGCGTGCCCATCATGATCTCGGAGAAGCCGAAGCGCTCCACGATCTGCTCGTTGGACCAGCCGAGCGCCTTCAGCAGCACGGTGACCGGCTGACGGCGCTTGCGGTCGATGCGCACGCCGACGGTGTCGCGCTTGTCGACGTCGAACTCCAGCCACGCGCCGCGGCCGGGGATCACCTTCGAGCTGTGCAGCGTCTTCTCGGTGGACTTGTCGCTGCTCTCGTCGAAGTACACACCGGGCGAGCGGACCAGCTGGCTGACCACGACGCGCTCGGTGCCGTTGATGATGAAGGTGCCCTTCTCCGTCATCATCGGGAAGTCACCCATGAACACCGTCTGGCTCTTGATCTCGCCGCTCTCGGCGTTCATGAACTCCGCGGTGACGAACAGCGGCGCCGCGTAGGTCATGTCCTTGTCTTTGCACTCGTCGACCGAGGCCTTGACCTCGTCGAAGCGCGGGTCGGAGAAGGTCAGCGACAGGTTGCCGGAGAAGTCCTCGATCGGGGACAGCTCGGCGAGCACTTCCTCGAGACCGCCGACCGGGTTGGGGTCACCGGCCTCCTTGGCCTTCTTGCGCCACCCCTCGTCACCGATCAGCCACTTGAACGAGTCGGTCTGCACATCGAGCAGTCCGGGAACCTCGAGGGGTTCCCGCAGCTTGGCGAACGAAATTCGGTGCGGGGCACCGGGGACGGAATTAGTGGTCAAGTTGCTCTGGCGAGAGACTGCCAAGATGCATCCTTCCAGCCCTCATGCGGACTTCCAGGCGTCGGCTGAGCCGCGCCGTTGGCCGCTGTTGTCGCGTCGGTTCGGCTGGCGCCACCTGATTCCAACACCGCGCACGACACGTGAGAGGTCCGGTGAGCTGGGAAAACAAGCTCAGACCGAGACCACGGTGTCAAGGTGCGTTTTGAGGGTAGGCAGGGGGCGACCAGCGCAACGATTGATGTTACCGCAGATCGGCGGCATGCTCAAATACGGGTCCCGGTAGGGCAACCACACAGCCGGGACACGCAGACAACAGCGTGACTCCTCACACGGCTTCCGTCAAGCGTTTCTACACCGACACGCTGGCGGGAACTCTCTCCGGGCCGGCCGCCGCGGCCCCGGACCCGGCGTCCGGGAACTGCCGGGTGGGGATGATCGGCCTGCTCACACCGAGCTGGTAAGCCCGCTCCACCAGGGCGTTGTACTCGGCTTCTGGGATGAACTGGTCGCGGGTCAGGATGAATCCGCTGGTGCCGTTCGGGTCGCTGACGATCGCCCAGCTGTAATCGGGCGCGTAGTCCAGAATCCAGTAGTTTCCGGGCTCGGCTCCGCTGGGCTGGGCCGGGCCGAAGAGGCCGCCGAAGCCGACGTCGAGGCGGGTGTTGTAGGCGTTGACCGGCACCGCCAATCCCTCGATGGTCACCGCCGGGCCGTTGGGCCCGAAGTACTGGCCGAAGTTCTCCACCTTGACGTTGCCGTCGTCCAGCAGGGTGTAGGTGGCCGTGGTGTTCACCAGCCCGAGGGAGAAGAACTGCCGGACGCTGCCCTGCTCGTACCACGTGCCCATGTACTGCGGCACGTCCACCGGCGGCGGCGCGGGCAGGGTAGTCGCCCCGGCCTCGCCCATCACGATCGGCTGGTTGGGCACATAGGTGCCGTCGTTGGGGTCACCGTAGATGCCGTAGAGCGGATCGGTCGGGCCGTTGCCGGCGTAGAGATCGTTGATCCAGCCGGTGGCGAAGGTGCGCACCGCGGCCTTGGCCCCGGGCGGGGACGGCCGGTAGCCGAGAGCCAGAATGATCTCGTTCGCCGCAAAGGCGAGGAAATCGGTGCCACCGAACGAGTCGTTGTGCGAGCCGGCGTCGATCTGCACGCCGAAGAACTCGTCCGGATACTGGGCCAGCATCGCTTCGGTGGTCAGACCCCAGGCGTTCCCGGGGCTCTGCGGCGGGGCGGCGATCTGGTAAACGGGAATGTTGGCATCGATGAGCGTCTGCAGTTGTTGGTTGAACGTCGGCGGGCGCGAGGCACCGTCGAACATCACCACACCGAGTAGGTCGCTGGAGGCGCCGTTGCCGACGGTGAGGGCGCCGACCGCGGTGGCGAACCCGCCGCCCGCGGAATGCCCGGACAGGATGAACGTCTGCGGCAGCATCCCGAGGTAGCCGGCCTCGTTGGCACTGACGTTGAGTTCGGAACGGTCGCCGAGGAACATCGTTGCGGCGGCCTCCCGGTCGAACGGAGTGCCGTAGTCGGTCGGTGCCACCACGATGCTGTTGGTCTGCTGCGCCAGCGCCAGCGCCAAGGCCGTATACGCCAGGTTCAACGGCACCTGGAGGCCGCGACTACTACCGTGCTGCAGCCAGATGAGGCCGTTGGCCTGCACCGAGCCGTCGGCCTGGGTCGGGAAATACCATGTTGCGAAGGTGTTGACCCCGTTGTCCCCGG
>JAIOQK010000302.1 GCA_021413425.1 Mycobacterium sp. | reverse complement strand
CGTGCTCGCGGGGGATGGCCTCGACCCGGCCGAAGAGGTCACCCGCGTCGACCCCGCCGATGTGGATGGTCGACAGCGAGCACGATCCGATGAGGACCGTCGTCACCCCGTGGCGCACCGACTCGGGCAACCCGGGTCCGTCGAGAACTTCGACGTCGTAGTGGGTGTGGATGTCGACGAACCCGGGCAGCACCCACTTACCGGTGGCGTCGACCACCTGCGGGCACTCTGCCTCGTCGAGTTCGTGCGGGGTCACCGCGACCACGCGACCGTCTTTGATGCCGATGTTGCGGATCGCCGCGGGCGCCCCCGTGCCGTCGAACCATCGGCCCTGTCGAATGATCGTGTCGAAGTTCACGACCCCATCGAACCGGCAGGTCAGCCCGGTGTCAACGACGCACCCCGGCTTCGTGGCCTGGTTCGAGGTCGCTGGCGGCGGGAAAAGTGATCGGGGCGCTCGGCGACGGGCCGGTCAAGCACCCTGTCGGCGTCGATCAGTGCAGAAGGCGAGACCCCGAACCCAGCCGGACGGGTAGTTGCGCCCAGCCCCGCAGCACCCGGGTGGTTCGCCGGGTGCCGCCCCCGGCGGACCGTACGTCGGGATAGCGGTCGAAGAACCGGCGCAGCCCGGCCTCGCCCTCCGCGCGGGCGAGCGCCGCACCGAGGCAGAAGTGCCGTCCCCCGGAAAACGCGAGGTGCCGGCCGGCCCCGGCCCGGGACACATCAAAGCGGTCCGGATTTTCGAACACTGCAGGGTCGCGGTTGGCTGCGGCGAGGTAGATCACCACCAGTTCCCCGGCCCGGATCGGGGTTCGGGCGACGGTGGTGTCGGTGCGGGCCACCCGCGCGGTGAGCTGTACCGGTGAGTCGTACCTGAGGATCTCCTCGACGGCGTTCGGCCACAGTGACGGATCGGCGACCAGCGCGGCGAGTTGCTCGGGATGATTCAGCAGAAGGGTGATCCCATTGCCGAGCAGGTTGACCGTGGTCTCGAAACCGGCAGCGAGAACTAGGCCCGCGATCGCGCGCAGTTCCATGTCGTTGAGACGTACGCCATCCTCTGATGCGGCGATCAGCTGACTCATCAGATCGTCACCGGGATGGTCCCGCAGCCGCTGCAGATGCTCAACCAGCCAGTCGTTGAAGCCCGCCAGCCCGCGCTGAACCTTACGGTACTCACGCCAGCTGAGCCCGAACTCCAAACTGGGAGCGGCGAGTTCACCGTATTCGAGTATCTTCGGGCGATCGGCGTCCGGTACGCCGAGGATCTCACTGATGACGGTGACCGGCAGTTGCGCGCAGTAGCGCTCGATGATGTCGAGCACGCCCTCTTCGCCCGAGAGCCCGTCGAGAAGCGTATCGGAGGTGTCCTCTACGCGGTCGCGAAGGGTATCGACCCGGCGACTGGTGAATACCGAGGAAACCGTCTTGCGGTAGCGGGTGTGCTCGGGGGGTTCGACGGCCAGCAGGGACGGCGGTAGCAGTGGGTGCAGCAGATCGGTCCGGGTGCGCCGTTCCAGTCGCCGCAGCGGCCCGGGCAGGCTGGCGCCCATCGAGATCACCCGGAAATCATCTGAGCGCAGCAGTTCGTGTGCGACCGCGTGGTCGACGGTCAGGTAGCTGACCCGGGCCCGCACCAGCGGCCCCTGCCGGCGAAGGTCTTCATAGAACGCCATCGGATCGGCGCGCAGCGCGGGGTCGATGAGCAGACGCGCTTGCGGATCGCCGCGGCGCGCTGACCAGGTGGCCGCCGACCGCACCACACCGTGCATGGCGAGCCAGTGCAGCCGCTCCTTGATCGCTGCCATGGCTAGGCGGGCGGCGTCCAACTGACCGGAAGCCTCTTGATGCCATGGATGAACGCCGACCACAGCATGGCCGGCTCCTCCACCACGGCGATGTCGGGAATCCGGTTGCGTAGTTCCTCGAACATGATCGCGATCTCGCGACGGGCGAGGTTGGCGCCGAGACAGAAGTGCACACCGCCGCCGCCGAAGCCGACATGCGCGTTCGGCGCGCGGGTCACGTCGAAGAGCCACGGGTTGACGAACCGGTCCTCGTCGCGGTTGGCCGAGCAGTACCACATGGTGACCTTGTCTCCGGCAGGGATCGTCACCCCGGAGACCTCGACGTCGCGGGTGGTGGTGCGGCGCATGTAGACCACCGGCGACGACCACCGCACGATCTCCTCGACGGCGCCGGCGGTATGGGTCTCGAAGTCGTTCCACCAGATCTCCCGCTGCTCGGGGTAGCGGGTCAGCGCCAGCACACCATGGCTGATCGCGTTGCGGGTGGTCTCGTTGCCTGCCACGGCGAGCAGGATGAAGAAAGAGGCGATCTCCGCCGAGGTGAGCCGCTCACCGTCCACCTCAGCGGCGACCAGCGAGGTGGTGAGGTCGTCGCCCGGGTTGGACCGGCGGTCCTCGGCGAGCGCGGTGGCGTATGCGCCGATATCCATGGCGACTTTGAGGAATTCCTCGTAATCGGTGGTGATGTCGGGGTCGCCGAATCCGAGGATGACGTTGGTCCAGTGGAAGATCTGCTTGTGGTCGGCCTCGGGGATGCCCATCATGTCGCAGATCACCTGCAATGGCAGCGGTCCGGACAATTCGGTCACCAGTTCACCGACGCCGTCGGGGTGGTTGGCGATCAGGTCCGAGACCAACCGGCGGGCACGGTCGCGGACGTACTCCTCGGTGCGGGCTACGACCCTGGGTGTGAACGCGCGCGAGACGATATTGCGCAGCCGCGCGTGGCGGGGATCGTCGAGGGCGATCATGGAGCCGAAGTATTCGGCGACCTCGGGCTGCTGGTCGGCGATGGTGATGTTGGGGTACGAGCTGAAGATCTCGGGGTGCCGACTGGCGAAATGGACATCGTCGAACTTCGTCAGGGCCCAGTGACCGGCGCCGGCCTCGAAACCCTCGAACTCGATCTCCCGGAAGAACTTGATCGGCGCCTCTTTGCGCAATGTCGCGAAGGCGCCGTCGCGGAACTCATCGTCGCGGGCCCAAAACTCCAGCGTGCCCAGATTGATGTCCGCGAGCGGGACATGCGGGGGTGCTTGGCCGTTGACGTGGGTTGCGATGGCCTTGATGCCCATGTGATCAGTCCTGTCAGTCGCGCCGTTGCGGTTGCATGGAATTCTAGTTTTCTTCGACGACCTTCTTGATCCGCTCCAGGGTGGTTCGCATGTCCCGGACATTGCGCCGTCCGCGAAGGGGGCCGGCGAACATCCAGAACACCTTGATCAGCGGTGAGGAGTTGAGCCGGAAGGATTCGGTGACGTCAGTGCCGTCGCCGCTGGGGGTCATCCGGTAGTGCCAGTTGTTGACCGCCTGATCGCCCGGTCCCAACACGGCGAACCCGAATTCCCGGCCCGGTTCGCAGGCGGTGACGCGGCAGACCGTCCAGTACACCGGCCCGATCTCGTTACGCCGCACGTGGCCGCGGAACTTCGCGCCCAGAGCCGGTCCGGTGGCCCCGTCGAGCCATTCGGCCTCGAAGACCTCGGGGGAGAATCGTCCGGTGTTCTCGATGTTGGCGACCAGATCCCAGATCTTGTCGGCCGGTGCCGCCATGTGCACAGTCACGGAACCATCCATAGCCGCTGATCCTAGGCGGGCCGGACTGCGTGGAGGGTGTCGGGAGTCAGCACGGCGGTGATCGACCCCGTAGCGTGGCAATTCATGGGTGAGTCATGGGGATAGCACTACGACCGAGGATGATCCGCGTCGACCGGCACGTCAGCGCACCGGCCGAGGCGGCGTGGCAGCTGTTGACCGATGTGCGGGCCTGGCCGCAATGGGGGCCGTCGGTCCGGCGTGCGGCGCTCGACGACGGCGGCACTGAGCTGACCGCCGGTGCCCGCGGCACGGTGTGGACGGTCGCCGGAGTGCGGATGGGCTTCACGATCACCGAATTCGAGCCCGGCCGGCGATGGTCCTGGCGGGTCGCCGGCGTGCCCGCCACCGGGCACGAGGTCATCGACGCGCCGCAGGGCTGCCGGGTGGCATTCGAAGTCCCCTGGTGGGCCGGCGCCTACACGGCGGTGTGCTCGGTGGCGCTGGGCAGGATCGACGCGCTGCTGGCGGCGGGTCAGCCACCGCAGTAGGAGCGGGTGGCGACGTCGAGCGCCTGCCGGTAGAGCGGATCCAGCGAACGCATTTGGGCCACGGTTGATTTGGCCGTGCTCAATGCGGCGACGCAGTCCGGTGCCCGCAGAACCGGCCAGTCCTCGGCGATCTCGGCCACCATGCGGCGGTTGAGGTCGTCGATCAGTGCGCGTGAGGCCGACAGGTCCGGCGCGGTGGCCGGTGCCGCGGAGGGATCGAACTTCCACCACGAGAAGCGGCTGTATTGGATCGCCTCGGTGGCGTCGATCTGATCGGTGAAGACGGCGGTGACGTAGTCCGCGGGAACACCGACGGATTCGGCCTGCTGTGTGACCGCGGTCAGAACCTGCGCGACCCGGGCGGGGTCGGTGATCGGCCCGCCGCCCAGCCACTTGCTGGCCGCGACCGGGTCAGCCGTCAGGAGGCGCTGTGCGGCAGCGTCGACCAGTTCGAACAGCTGCCCGTCATCGGCCCGGGCCGGCGCCGCGGCGGCCATGCCGGCAAGTGCGACGAGGACGGCCAGCGTGGCGCGCAGGCCGCTCAGCCGACCGGTCCCTTGGCGAGCACCAGCGGCGCGCTGCGCAGTATGCCGCCGCGGTCGATCCAGGTCAGCGTGACGACATTGCCGGGACGGCGTTGATCCATGATGTTGGACAAATCCGCCGCCGCGTTGACCGGGATGCCGTCGACCGCGGTGATCACGTCGCCGCTGACCAGTCCGACACCGGCGGCCGGCGTCCCGGGCAGCACCTGCCGGACCACAGCCCCGGCCGGGCCGCCGGCAAAAGGCACCGGGTCGGCGATACCGACGCCGATGAACGCGCTGTCGCCGAGATGAATCGACGGCGAGGGCACCCCAGCGCGGATCTGGTTGGCGATGCCCACCGCCCGGTCGATCGGAATGGCGAACCCCTCACCGCCGGTCACTCCACCCATGCGGTAGTTCAAGGTGGCAGCGACCGTCACACCGACCACCTGCCCGGCGGTGTTCACCAGGGGACCCCCGGAATCGCCGGGGCGGATGTCGGCGGCCACCCGGATCAGGTCGTCGAGTTGGCGCGCGCCGCCACCGGATTCGTCGGCCGCCCGCACCGACGCTCCGATCTGAGTGATGTTCCCCGGCGCGAAGCTGGGATTGCCGCCCACGCCGTCGGAGTTGCCGATAGCGGCGATCGGGTCACCGACGGCCAGCGAGGAGGAGGTGCCCAGGGCCGCCATCGGCAGGCCTTCGGCACCCCGCAGGCGGATCAACGCGATATCGCTGGCGCGGTCGAAGCCGATGACGTCCACGGCGTAGCTGCGACTGTTCGCCAGGCTCACCGCCGTGATCTCGGTCGCTCCTTCGATCACGTGGTTGTTGGTCAGCACCTCGCCGTTGGGATTGAGCACGATTCCGGCACCGGCGCCGACGGCGCCCTGATAGCTGAGGTTGGTGCTGATGTCGACGAGTCCGGGAACCACCTGACCGAGCAGAACCGACTGGTCAAGGGTGGCCGGGGCGGCCGGGGCGGGGGCCGCTACCAGGCCGGCGAGCAGCCACAGCGGTGCCAGCAGTCCGGCGAGTCGCCGCAAAAAGACGCGATGCGTTGCGTGCATACCCCTAAGGGTGCCCGAAAATCCTGGATTTGGGCATCTAGGCACTCCGCGACACGTTGCTGGAGTGCAAAACGGTGCGCGGTTGTCGGGTTCGGGTATCCCGGCCGCGGCGCGTGACTCTCGCACGACCGGGGGCCCCGCCGTGGTGAGCCGAGGCCGCCCCGCGCCGGAACCGACGCGGGTGTAGATTCGCCCACATCGCCATGAACGGCACCTTTCTGCGCTCCCGGGCGGTGCTGTGGCTCACCGCGGCCGCTTTGCTGACATCGCTCGTCCTCAGTGCTGTCTTCATCACGCTGCACCACGTCAAGGATCTGCGCGGTGAGGCCGTGGAATCGCCGGAGGTGCCGCTCAGCGACGAGCAGACGATGGCACAGGTACTCGGTACCGCACGACAGTTCGTCGCGGTCGGGCGGCTGCGCAACGTCGCCGGGACCTACCTGCTGCAATCATGCGAGAACAGTGATGAGCCGCCCTATCAGGGCAGCGCCTACATCGACTTCGACGTGCCGTCGATCACTG
This sequence comes from Mycobacterium sp., assembly GCA_021413425.1. Classification (GTDB taxonomy): domain Bacteria; phylum Actinomycetota; class Actinomycetes; order Mycobacteriales; family Mycobacteriaceae; genus Mycobacterium. The sequence continues at coordinate 28,567 of JAIOQK010000302.1, read as the reverse complement.
CGACGCCGGCCTACTTCCGGACGATCACTGCGGCGTTGCGGGCACGGGGATGGACCGAGGGCCTCACGCCCAACAATCACCCCGGCGGCAAAGTCATGGTCAAGGACGGAGTGAGCGCGCTGGTCTACCGCAATCCCGACGTGGCGGGCCGGGGCGTGCTGCAGATCTACGGAGAGTGCCGCAACATGACCGACCATCGGGCCGACAAGACCGGCTTCGTCGAGATCACCGACCGGCTGCGGCGCTGAACGACACCTCACGACGCTGAATTTCAGGGACTTTGGTCCCCGGCGCGGCGGGCCTTCTGGCGTGTCTGATACGGCGGGTAACAGATAGAATCGCCGACATGGCTTATGTGATCACCAGTGCATGCGTGGACGTCAAGCACAAGGCGTGCGCCGCCGAATGCCCGGTCGACTGCATCTATGAGGGCGACCGGACCATGTACATCAATCCCGAGGAATGCGTCGACTGCGGAGCCTGCCGGCTGCTGTGCGAGGCCGACGCCATCTATTACGACGACGACCTGCCCGAGGGGGAGCGCAGGTTCCGGGCCGACAATGCGGCCTTCTTCACCGACGTCCTCCCGGGCCGCGACGCGCCGCTGGGCACGCCCGGCGGCTCGGCTGATCTCGGACCGGTCGGCGTGGACACCCCGATGGTGAGCGCCCTTCCTCCTCGGTAACACCGACGACAGGTGGTTTACGGCGACGGGAACGCGGCGTCGGTGAACTCGCAGGACGCCTCATAGGCGCGAGCGCCGTAGACCGTGGCCGGACCCCAACGTCGGAGTTTTGCCTCGGAGCGTCGGTGGCACAGAGTGCGCGGTGATGTTCGGCCAGCAATTACACTGGGGCTTTGCTGTATCAGCACACGAGGACAGGACGTCATGGCAGGAGCAGTTCGACGCGCGCTCGCCGCCGCGGGATTGGCAATCGTCGCGATGGCGGCCACCGCACCCAGCAGCCTGGCTGCCGTTGCGCCCGCGATGTCGTCACCCGCCGTGGCATCCGTACAGCCGGTCAACGGCCAGCGGGTCGGCGTCGCGCATCCGATCATCGTCACGTTCACCAAGCCGGTGCGCGATCGGGGGGCCGCAGAGCGCAGCGTCTTCGTGACCGCCTCGGTGCCGATGACTGGCCGGTTCCAGTGGCGCGGCGACACCGTGCTGCAGTGGCTGCCGGACCGGTTCTGGCCGGCGCACTCGCAGATCTCGCTGATGGCGGGTGGGGTCAAACGCAACTTCGAGACCGGTGCCAACGTGCTGGGCGTCGCAAGTATCTCCGCGCACACCTTCACCGTGAGCATCGACGGCGTGGTGATGCGTCAGATGCCGGCGTCAATGGGCAAGCCCAGGTTCGCCACACCGATCGGATCGTTCACCGTGCTCGGCAAGGAGAAGGTCGTGGTGATGGACTCCCGCACCATCGGGATTCCGCTGACCGACCCGGAGGGCTACAAGATCACCGTGAACGATGCCGTGCGAATCACCTGGGGCGGGGTCTACATCCACTCCGCGCCCTGGTCTGTCGGCTCTCAGGGCTACGCCAACGTCAGCCACGGCTGCATCAATCTGAGTCCCGACAACGCGGCCTGGTACTTCAACCAGGTCGGCATCGGCGATCCGGTCGTCGTCAAGGGTTAGACGCGGCGAACGGGTCGCCGCCAGGGGCGCGCCGCGCGTCATGCCGGATGGGTACCCGCGAAGTCGATGATGACCTCATCGGCCACCTTCAAGGCTCCCATCATCAGCGAGTACGGCTTGACGCCGAAATCGCTTTGCGTCACCGCAACCCGGGCCGTCATCGACCAGCGGTCACCGAGATCCTCGACGCGCAGATCGACGGTGTGTGGCCGACTCGTGCCGTGGATCTCCAGCGTGCCGGCCAGTTGGTATCCCTCGGGGGTCTTGCTGATCTTCTCGGTGCTGAAGGTGATGAGCGGGTACTTCTTCGCGTCCAGGGACTTCAGCGCATTGGACCGGGCCAGCGCACGCTCGGGCGGGGTCAGCGGGGTGACGCCGCCCTCACCTTTGACCACTGTGAGCGAATCGGTGTCCACACTCAACTCTGCGGCGGTCGGCATGGTGCCGCGCCAGCTGACACTGGCCTGCCAGGAGCGGACGCCGATGGTGAGCCGGTGCCCCATTGCGGCGGCCGGACCCGCTACACCTGTCAGCACGCGGAGTTCACCGCAACTGGGGTCCAGCGACCAGCTTTTCGCACTCACCCGGTGATGGTGTCGGCATGGGCCACAGTGGATTTGCCGGTGCCGGTGTAGTCCACATCCCAGTGCTTGATGCCGTTGAGCCAGCCGGACCGCAGCCGCTGCGGCGCCGTCACCGGGGTGAGGTCGGGCATGTGGTCCGCGATGGCGTTGAACATCAGGTCGATGGTCATGCGGGCCAGGTTGGCCCCGATGCAGTAGTGCGCGCCGGTCCCGCCGAAGCCGACATGCGGGTTGGGGTCACGCAGGACGTTGAAGGCGAACGGGTCGTCAAACACCTCTTCGTCGAAATTGGCCGACCGGTAGACCATCACCACCCGCTGGCCCTTCTTGATCGTGACACCCCCCAGTTCCGTGTCGACCAGGGCCGTTCGCTGGAAGGAGGTGACCGGCGTGGCCCAGCGCACGATCTCGTCCACGGCGGTGACGGGCCGCAGTTTCTTGTACAACTCCCACTGCTCGGGGAATTCGGTGAAGGCCACCATGCCGTGGGTGATGGAATTGCGGGTGGTCTCGTTGCCGGCCACCGCGAGCAGGATCACGAAGAAGCCGAACTCGTCGTCGGAGAGTTTGTGGCCGTCGACGTCGGCCTGCACCAGCTTCGTCACGAGATCGTCGCCCGGATTGGCGGCGCGGTCTGCGGCCATCGCCATGCCGTACATGATCAGCTCGACCGAGGCGGTGAGAGCGTCATTGCCTTCGAACTCCGGGTCCTGATCGCCGACCATCTGGTTCGACCAGTCGAACAGCTTTTTGCGCTCGTCCTGCGGCACACCCATCAGCCCGGCGATCGCCTGCAACGGCAGCTCGCAGGAGACCTGCTCGACGAAGTCGCCGGAGCCGTTGCGCACGGCGGCCCGGACGATCTCATCGGCGCGCTGGCGCAGTTCCTCGCGCAGCTGCTCGATAGCCCGCGGCGTGAAGGCGCGAGAGATGATCTTGCGCAGATGTGTGTGATGCGGGGCGTCCATGTTGAGCAGGACGAACTTGCCCTGTTCTATGTGCTGACCGGCGGTGCCGTCCTTATACCTCGGGATGGCGGTCTTCTCCAGGCTGGAGAACACGTCGCTGCGCCGCGAGATCTCCTTGACGTCTTTGTGTTTGGTGACCACCCAGTAACCGCCGTCGTCGAAACCGCCCACCCCGACGGGTTGGGCATTCCACCAGATCGGGGCGGTGCGGCGCAGAGTGGCGAGCTCCTCGACGGGCAGACGCTCGGCGTTGAGATCGGGGTCGGTGAAGTCGAACCCCGGGGGCAGGTCCGGATCAGACATACTTCATACCTACACCGCAAACCCGGCCGCCGCTGCTGCTTGGCTGAACTGGCACTCGCGGTCAACCGCTCGTCGTCGACGTGGCGGTGGGCGTGACCGTCGTGGTGCTGACCGTCGGCGCGGTGACCATCGTCGGGGCGGATGTCGTCGTGGCGGATGTCGTCGTGGCGGATGTCGCCGTCGTGGACGCCGCCGTCGTGGACGTGGCCGTCGTGGACGTGGCTCCGCCATCAAAGCGCGGCTCGCGGAACTCCACCCACGGGTCGCGGTAAAGGACGGTGTCGCCCTCGGAGACCAGGAACGCCGCCGAGGATACCGAGTAGGTGACGCCGTCATTGGCGGCGACGATCGACCCGTCGGAGCCTCGCCCGGCCGGCAGCGTCACCGACGCCTCGTCGCTGAGGCGGACGCCGCGGTACTCCAGGTCGCCATCGCTGCCGACGCAGATCGCGACCAGCGCGCGCGCGGTACGCCCGTACGCCATCAGGACCTGATCGGTGTCACAGCGCGCCGACGAGTCGAGGTAGCCCCGCCCGTCGCTGGGGTGGGCCGAACTCGACGTGGTGGTCGACGGTTCGGCACCCGCTTCGCCGAGAACAGCCAGGGCTGCCGCCGCGGCGGTGCACATCGCGACAGCGGCGGTGACGCGGTGTCTGGTCATCACTTCCTCCGCAGGTGGTGGTGAGCCAAGCCAACCACCCGTCGCGGCGAATCCGGCGTTGCCGCGACGGCGTTTCGGCCGATCAGTCGGCCGGGCTCGGCCACCGGCGGCGATTCCGGCTTGGTCGCATGCCCGAGTCGGCCAGGCGGCCTATCAAGGGAGTTTCCTGGCCGGTTCACCCTCGACTGCGACCGGCGAGCGGTTAGGCTCAGCGGAGTCCGGATACTCGACCCGAGGTGGAAATGGTGCGCCGATTCGTCCTAGCAGCCTCAGCAGCGCTGGCTGCCAGCGTGTTCGCGTTCGCGCCGTCGGCCGCCGCGGACGGGGAGCAGCCGCAACCTACCTATAACGGCGACGTTCCGGGGATCAACTATGAGGCCTACCTCAGCGCACCGTGCTTCCAGTGGGACCGGTTCATCTTCGGCCGCGGGCCGGACGGCCAGGCGATGGCCTGCCATTGGATCCCGAACCAGGGCTACCTCGGCTGGGATTCGCCCTCGCCGCCGTTCACCGGTTTCTGGGTGATCTCGCCGAAGCTCTACGGCGTCCAGACCGCCGGCGCGCCGTGCCCCGGCTCGCAGGCCGCGGCGCAGTCCCCGGACGGACTGCCGATGGTCTGCATGGGCGCCCAGGGCTGGCAGGAAGGCGTGTTCCGTTCGGGCTTCGGCGCGAACGGCCGGGTCGTCACCCCGCCGCAGACGCCGTAGGGCTCATACGGCCGCAGCGGCCTCGTTGATCTGCTCGAGACGACCGGTGGCGTCGAGGTACTCCTTGACCCAGCGTTCGATCACGGCGGCGCTCTTCTCGACCCTGGTGAACTGGCCGACGACCTGACCGACCGGGTTGAACGCCACATCGACGGTCTCGTTGGGGTATTTGTTCGTGGCGGCGACGGCCATCCCGGACACCATGTACTGCAGCGGCATCCCCAGCGGTTCGGGGTTGCCCGCGGTTTCCCAGGCCTGGGTCCATTCGTTGCGCAGCATGCGGCACGGCTTACCGGTGAAGGACCGGCTGCGCACGGTGTCGCGGCTGCTGGCCTTGACGTAGGCGGCCTGCTGCACGGGGGTGTTGTGGGCCTCCTCGACCATCAGCCACTGCGAGCCCGACCAGGTGCCCTGGCAACCCAGCGCCAGCGCGGCCGCGATCTGCTCACCGCTGCCGATGCCGCCGGCGGCGAGCACCGGTCGGGGCGCCACCGCCTTGACCGCCTGCGGCCACAGCACGATCGAGCCGACGTCACCACAGTGGCCACCGCCTTCGCCACCCTGGGCGATGATGATGTCGACGTCGGCCTCGGCATGTTTGAGGGCCTGGGCCGGCGACCCGCACAGCGCGGCCACCTTGCGGCCCGCCGCGTGGATGTGCTTGATCATCTCCACCGGCGGGGTGCCCAGCGCGTTGGCGATCAGGGTGACCTTCGGATGCTGCAACGCGACCTCGACCTGGGGTGTCGCGGTCGCCTCGGTCCAGCCGAGCAGCTGCAGGGCGTTGGAGTCCGCGTCGGCGGTGGGCACGCCGTGGTCGGCGAGGATCTTCTTGGCGAAGTCCAGGTGCTGTTGGGGAACCATCTTCTTGAGCATCTCGGCGAGTTCGTCACCGGACATGTCGGCGTTCATGCCCTCGTACTTGTTCGGGATCACGATGTCGACGCCATAGGGATGATCGCCGATGTGCTCGTCGATCCAGGCGCACTCGATCTCGAGCTGTTCGGGGGTGAAGCCGACGGCGCCGAGTACGCCGAATCCGCCGGCCCTGCTGACCGCGACGACCACGTCGCGGCAGTGGGTAAAGGCGAAGATCGGGAACTCAATGCCGAGTTCATCGCAGAGTGGGGTGTGCATGAGCGGCTCCTCCGGGATGCTGCCGACTGAAACGTGTTCTAGTTTCCTCAGCCTAGTACCGGGATCAGCCACAGCGCGAGGAATGCCGCAATGGCGGCCAGGCACACCAGGTGGTCACGGTAGATCGCCCGGGCCAGGCGGCTCTGTTCGTCGGCGTCGTCCCGGCGGGTGCCCAACCGCACCGCATTGCCGACCGTCCGCACCCACGCCAGCAGGATCGGGCCGCCGGCCAACCCCGCCGAGAGCACCAGCAGCCAGCCGGGACGGTCACCGGTCACCGCTTCGGCACCCAGCAGTGCGAGCAGGGCCACCATCACCACCGCGATGAGCGCGCCCCGGGGCTGGCTGGTGGTCGTCGCGCGGCGGTAATAGCCGGCGATTGACTCCAGTACGGACTCGTCGAGCACACCGCGTCCGGAGCGGACCTGGCTGTCGAACATGAGGTCGATCCAGAGCACGCCCAGCAAGAACCCGGCGGCCGCGGCCACCGCACCCGTCGTCATCGATGCCGCGCCGCAACGCGGAGTAGAATAGGCATTGCGTCCAACGTAGGACGCGTGAAGGGTCAGGTGTTCGCTATGAACGCTATCCGCGGCGCAATCCTGGCATCGATCGCTATCGCTTCGGCGTCGATAGGCCTTCTCGGTGCGTCAACGGTAGCGTCGGCCGCCCCGGATCCGAGGCCGACCGCCCCCTGCTACAACGGCATCGCCCCGTTCAATCCGTACATCGACAACTGCGCGATCCCACAGCGTCCGTCGCGGGTTCTCGGATCGGCACCGGATCAGACGGCGCTTCTCAACTGCAGTGTCGGGAGCAAAGTGCTGCGGGCGGTGTGTTTGTCGCAGTATGTCAACGGCGGCACGTATCCCGGGTTCGTAGTGGGCTTCGGGTAGCCGGCGAGAACATCGGGTCACCCACCGCTGAACAGATTGACGCTGCTCGTCAGCGGCAGATCCAAGGTGGTGCGGATGCCCGGTTCGGCGGCGATCACCGCGGGGATGGCGTTGACGATCCGGCCCGCGGCGGCGGAGATGGCGGCATGGTTGTGATCGCCGTAGCGACTGGTCGGGCAGATGTCGACGGCAAAGGACGGCTCTCCGGTGATCTCCACCCGGTAGGAGCCGCCGGGCTGGGCGGGCTGTGCCCAGTCCGGTCGCAGATCACCGGAGAGCCGGGTGACGTGCTCGACCACGATCACCTCACGACCGGCCACCATGCCCTTGATCTCGAACCGCACGGCGGCCACCGTGCCCTTGGCGACGTGCCCGGCGGCGATCTCGAAATCATCCGGCGCCGGCTCACTCTCATGACTCTCGGTGATCGCATCCACGTCGATGTTGAGCCCGGCCGCGAGTTGGCGGATGGCGCACCCCCAGGCGATGCTGAGCACTCCCGGCTGAAAGAGCAGCGGCGTCTCATCGAGCGGTTTGCCGAAGCCCATCACGTCGAACATCACGATGGCGCCGTCATAGGTGGCGTAGTCGGCGATCTCCATACACCTGACCTGTTCGATGCTGCGGCAGGTGCTGGCGAACGCCAGCGGGATGAGATCGGTCACGAAGCCCGGGTCGACGCCGTTGATGTACACGCTCGAATTACCCTGGCGCCCAGCGGTTTGGACGGCGTCGATGTACTTATCGGGCATCACCTGCCACGGGAACTGCAAGATGCCCGGGGCCGAGCCGACGACATTGACGCCGGCGGCCAGGATCGTGCGCACATCGGCCATCGCCTCAGGCATCCGAGTGTCGCCCATCGCGCAGTAGACCGCGCACTCCGGTTGAGCGGCCAGCACGGCCTGCAGGTCGCCGACGGCTTTCACACCCGTCGTCACGTCGAGCCCGGCGAGCTCACCGGCGTCCCGGCCGACCTTCTCCGGCGTCGACACACACAACCCGACCAATTCGAAGGCCGGATTGCTGATGAGCTCTCCGAGCGCGAGTCGACCGACGTTTCCAGTTCCGATGTGAACGACGCGAATGGCCATGACGGTCAGTATGCGCACTGCGGCCTGAAACTGGAACAGGTTCTAGTAACCTGACGCCCCATGGGACGCGCAGACGACGGACGAGTCAAAGACAAAGTTGCACTGATCACCGGCGGCGCGCACGCGCGCGGCATGGGTGGAGCCAGCGCCAAGATGCTGGTTGAACAGGGCGCCAAGGTGGTGATCGGCGACATCCTCGACGACGAGGGTGCGGCCCTGGCCGCCGAACTCGGCGACGACGTCCGCTACGTGCACCTCGACGTCACCAGTCCCGATGACTGGAAGGCTGCCGTCGACACCGCGGTGGGGGCCTTCGGCAAACTCAACGTCCTAGTCAACAACGCGGGGATCGTTCAGGTGGGCCCGCTGAAGACCCTCGATGTGTCGAAGTGGCAGAAGGTCCTCGACGTTAATCTCACCGGGCCGATGCTCGGAATCAAAGCGGTCATCGAGCCGATGATCGCCGCCGGCGGCGGGTCCATCATCAACATCTCCTCGATCGAGGGGATGCGCGGCGCGGCCTGGGTGCACAGCTACGTGTCCTCCAAATGGGGTCTGCGCGGCCTGACCAAGTCGGCCGCCCTGGAACTGGCGTCGGAGAAGATCCGGGTGAACTCCATCCACCCCGGATTCATCCGCACCCCCATGACCAAGCACCTGCCCGATGACATGGTGACCGCTCCGATGGGCCGGGCCGGCACTCCCGAAGAGGTGGCCACCTTCGTGGTGTTCCTCGCCAGCGATGAGTCGTCGTTCTCCACCGGCTCCGAATACGTCGTCGACGGCGGTCTGATCACCGACGTGCCGCACCGCGCGATGTAGCAGCGGCCCGCTCATCGCGGGCCCCAGTCAAATAGCCCGCTCATCGCGCGCGGCGGGGTGCGGCGATGCGCAGCACCGGCCAGCCGTTCGCGGCGGCCAATGCGGCCAGTCCGGGGCGGGGGTTGACCGGCCGCGGGTGGCCCACCAGTTCCATCAGCGGGGCGTCCTCGTTGCCGTCGGCGTAGAAGTAACTGCGCGAGAGTTCGACCCCGCGGCTGCGGCAGAAGTCCTGCACCGCGGACGCTTTGCGCACACCCCAGACGATCGGCCGGTTCACCCGGCCGGTGAGCATCCCGCGGTCGTCGAGCTCGAATGTGTTGCAGACGACCTCGCCGATGCCGAGCGCGCGGGCCACCGGTTCGGCGTGGATGGACAACGCCGACGAGCTCATCAACAGGGTGTGGCCGCGGTCCCGGTGCGCGTCGACGACGCGCCGCATCAGCGGATAGACCTTGTGCACCACCCGGTCGGCGAAGATGCGCCGACCGGCCTCGTCGAGTTCGGCCAGCGAGTCACCGCGCAGGTAGGTCGCGCCCCTGGTCAGCAGCCGGTCGAACTGCATACGGCCCAGCCGGTAGCGCACCGTGGCCTCGATCACGCCGAGGATCTCACCGGGGCTGGCCTGCCGCCGGCGGATCCGATCGCCGGCGTGCGAGACGGCGGTGAACCCGGCGACCAAGGTGCCGTCGAGGTCGAAGAACGCCCCGACCTCCGGCCCGCCGGGGCCCGCGGCGATCTGGGCCAGCGGATCACCCGCCGACACGGGCCCCCCGGCCTGCGGACTCGAGTTCATCCTCGTAGGCACCCTCGTCGCGGCCCAGTGCGATGGTGGCCGCGGCCATGGCGGCCAGCGCCGCTCCCAGTGCCACTGCGCTCGGGGTGCTCACCACCAGATGCTCTCCGAGCACCACCTGCCCGAGAGCGACCGCGACAACCGGTTCCAGCACCAACATGGCCGGTACCGATGCGCTCAGCGAACCGGCATGGAACGCCGACTGCTGCAGCAGGGTCGCCGCGACGCCGGTCGCGATCAGGGCGTAGGTGACCGGCGAGCCGATGACGCGGCCGACCCCGTCGGTGGTGAGGATGTGCGTGCCGATCTTGGTCAGCACCGCGACCACGCCAAACAGCACGCCAACCGGCAGGGCCAGCAGGATGGCACGGCGCCAGTCCGAGAACCGCCCGGCGGCGACCAGACATACCGCTACGAAGACGATGCTCAGGCCGGCGACCGCGACGGCGGGGACCACGGTGCCCTCGTAGTCACCCGGTGCGGTGCGTGCCAGCGAGACGAACGCCGCCAGTGCCGCGGTGAGCATGCAGGCCCAGCCCCACTCCGCGCGCGTGACCCGCCGGCGCGACACCCACGCGCTCAGCGGCAGGGCGAACAGCAGGGCCGCCACCAGGAGCGGGGCGACGAGCAGCAACGAGCCGTAGGCCAGCGCCAGGGCGTAGAACAGATACCCGATGACCGCGGCGCCGGTGCCGGCCCACCACACTGGCCGGCGCAGCAGTGTCTTGAGCATCAGCGCGCTGACACCGCGATCCGGCGGCACGTCCATCGTCGCCCGCTGACGCACCACGATCCCGATCGCGGTGAACACCGAGCCAGCCAGAGCAGCAGCCACCACGAGGGCCTTCTCAAGCACTATCCGTCCTTCCGCCTGCGCCTCGAGGGTAGGCGTCAGCCCACCGGAACCACCACTGGCGCGCTGTTGTGTCCGGTGACCCGCACCCATGCCGGTGCGGGGCCGCCCGCCGGCACGCGGCCCCGCACCTCGACCGTCTCACCGGGAAACACGGTGACGTAGTTGTCGTCGTACTCGATGGGCAGGATCTCATCAGCTGTCTCGGGCCTCCCGGATGCGGCGAGCAGCTCGGCCCGCTGGAAAAAAGCGACCCGGGATGTCGGGTTGTGCAGCCGGATGCTCACCGCACCGTTCTCGCCGGGACGTGCCGTGACATCGAGGGCTGCCCTGGGCATGACCGCCAGGGCGGTCATATCGGCCCAACTGACCTGTCTGGTGTCGAACGCCGCGTCATTGGACCGCGGACCGAGGTCATCGGGTCGCTGCGACTGCCAGTAGACGTTCTCGGCCAGCACCGCGCCGGCACTGTCGAGCAGTTCGCAGCGGACGAAGAACACCGGGGAGTCGGCGGGCCCCGGTGCCAGCGTCAGCGCCGGTGCCGCGGCGCCGGAATCGACGTCGATGCCGTCGGCAGCGCGGTCTTCACGCAACCTGCCGCCGAGGTCGTAGACCCGGACCCGCACGCGCAGATCGCTTTTCGCCTCCGGGCCCTGGTTGACCACGGTCACCTTGCCCTCGCGGCGGTCGCCGGTTGCGTAGGAGTCGAACACCACCGATAACGGGCGGAGTCCCTTCTTAGCGCCGTAGTAGGCGCCGCCGGGCCGCAGGTAGTAGTCGAAGATATTGCCGAAGAACGACGGCCAGTGGCTGTTGAGCATCCAGTAGACGGTCATCTTGTGCGTGTCCCACCCGCCGGCGGCGAAGGACTCGAACTGGGCCCGGGTGGACTCGTAATGCGCCAGTTGGGCTTTGTCAGCGAACATCTGGGCGTTGGTCGACAAACCGTAGCGCCGGTCGATCACCCGACGGATGTTGGTGAGGGTGGAGTTCTGCTGGTTGGAGCCGGCGTGGAAGTACCAGGTGTCGTTGATCGGCCACAGCTTCTCCGGCGGGATGAACGTGCGCAGGCTGGCGTACGGCGGGATGTGTTCGTTGTCGCCCTGTTCGGCCGACGCGCCGCGGGCGGCCGGATAGCGTCCGGAGAACCAGTAGGTGGGCGGACGCCAGCTGTACGGCCCGGCCATCTGAATGCCATCCCACAGCGGCTTGCCGTCAGGGCCGCGGGAGAACGCGGACACCGTGTCGACGACGGCGTTCTGCCAATGCGCATCCGCTAGGACCCGGCGGTAGGTGGCGAGCACCTCATCAGGCGGGCGGCCGTCGCTGCCGTTGGCCCAGAGGAAGACCGAGGCGTGCGGGGCCAGCATGTCGATCTGTGAACGCAGGCTCTCCTGAGCCACGCGGCGGTCCTCGGCATCCCACTGCTGCCAGCGTTCCCATTGATTGCAGCACATCCAGCCGTACATCAGCGGGATGCCCATCTCGTCGGCCATCTCGACGAACCGTTCCGAGGCGATCTTGGACTCCAGGCGCAGCATGTTGAGGCCGAGGTCTTTGACGTAGCGCAGGATCGCCGCGTCGCGGTCGGGGTCGTAGGTATACAGCAGATCCGGGGTGTAGGTGGCGCCGCGGACCGGAAAGTCACGACCGTTGACCAGCAGGTAGAAGTCGCCACCGTCATCCCCGGCACCCGGGCCGTCCGTGTCGCGGCCGGCGGAGACGGTGCGGATCCCGAAGCGTAGGGATCGCGAAGTGGTGACGGTGCGGCCCTGGCTGAAATCAAGGCGAAGGCCATACAGGGCCGGATCACCCATGGTGTGGGGCCACCAGAGGTCCGGATCCGCGATGGTGAGCTGTTCGAAATCGGATGGGCGCAGGGAGATCTCGCGACGCTCGCGGGGGCCCAGCGAGACCGGTGCCGCAACGGTGACGGTGGGTCTGGCCGGGCGAGTGATGGTGGCGGTCAGCACCCCGCGCACCGGTTCGTCGGTCTCGTTGCGCACCTGAGAGTGCACGGTCAGCCGGGCATGGACGAGATCGGGCAGCGGTAGTTCGGTGTTGACCGCGGACGGACCGATATCCACCGCGCCGAAGGCCCTCAACCGCACGGGCTTGAAGATGCCCGCGTTACGGTCGGACACAAAGGAGATGCCACTGCCGGGAGTCGCGCCGGTGGCCCGGTATCCCGGGGGAGTGCCGGCGGCCTGGTATCCCAGGTAACGCCAGTTGATCCAGTCGAACCAACTGTCGGCGAGTTCCACACCATCGACGTCCTGGATCGAGCGCTCCGGGGTGACCTTGACCGCCAGGGTGTTTCGCCCTCCTGCGATGATCCGTCCGGTGACGTCGAGATCGTGGGCGTTGTACATGCCGACGATCTCCCGGCTGTCGGCGATGCGGTGGCCGTTGAGCCAGATGTCGGCTCGGTAGTTGATACCGGGGAAGTCCAGCCGGTAGGTGCGCAGGCCCGCGGGCGCGGTGAACGTGGTGCGGTACCACCAGTCCTGTTTGTACAGATCCTGGGGAACCTCGGTCAGCAGATTTTTGCCGTAGTAGAGGTTCGGATACACCCCGGCGTCCTGCAGGATGCCCAGCACCGTACCCGGCATGCGGCGCACCGGCACCCAGCTCGAATCGTCGTAGCCGGCCGCAGAGACCGCCGCCCCGCCGGCGGTCACCGTGCGCGCCGAACTCAGCCGCCAGCCGTCGGCCAGCACGGTATCCGTGGCGGCGGGCGATGACGGGGCCGGGGGCAGCGCGCGAAAATCCGCGGCGCACAGCACCAGCGCGATGATGGCGAAGATCGCCAGCATCCGCTTCGCCACGGGCTACATCTTGGCAGAGCGGACCGAGGCCACCGGGCGTGACGTGGCTCGTCGTCACGCCGGCGGTGCGGTCGGCTTAGGCTTACCCCATGACCGAACAGGACCGTGCCGTCAGCCGGCGCGCCATCGCCGATGCCCTGATGACCGCACTCGAACGCCGCCACGAGGTGCTCGACACGATCGTCGACGCCCCTGACCGGGCAGCCGCGATCGACTCCATCACGGCCCTGCTCGGCACACCGCGGATCGGTGCCGAAGCCGTCATGAATATGTCTTTCGACCAGTTGACCTCTGAGTCGCGCCGGCGCATCGCCGCCGAACTGGAGGATCTCAACAGCCAGTTGAGCTTCGCGGTCGGTGAGCGGCCCGCCAGCGCCGATGACAGCCTGCGACTGCGGCCGTTCTCCCATGAGGCAGATCGCGACATCTTCTCAGCACGAACCGAGGAGATCGGCGCGGCAGGGGACGGGTCCGGCTCCCCGGCGGGGGATCTCGATGAAGAAATCCGGTCGGCCATCGCGCGTTTGCGCGCCGAGGAGGCAGCCTGGTTCGTCGCCGTGGACGGTGAGGACAAAGTCGGCATGGTCTTCGGTGAGCTGTCCGGCGGCGAGGTGAACCTGCGGATCTGGATACACCCCGCGCATCGCAAGAAGGGCTATGGGACCGCCGCGCTGCGGCGCTCGCGTTCGGAGATGGCCGCCCAGTTCCCGGCTGTGCCGCTGGTGGTGCGCGCTCCCGGCGCCACCGTCACACGATGAGCGCCCGCGCAGGGATCCTGGTCACCGGAACCGAGGTGCTGACCGGGCGGGTCGCTGACCGCAACGGTCCGTGGGTGGCCGACCGACTGCTCGAACTCGGGGTGGAACTGGCCCACATCACGATCTGCGGTGACCGGGAAGCCGATATCGAAGCGCAGTTGCGCTTCCTTCGCGACGAGGGCGTGGACCTGATCGTCACCACCGGCGGGCTGGGTCCGACCGCCGACGATATGACGCTGTCCTGCGTAGCCCGGTTCTGCGGCCGCGGGTTGCGCCTCGATGAGGCGATGGAGGATCGGATCGCGGCCATTGTGGCGAAGTGGATGGCGCGGTTCCCCGACATCGACACCACCGCCGTGCGCGAAGCCAACCGCAAACAGGCCATGGTTCCCGAGGGGGCTGCCGTGCTGGATCCGGTGGGCACCGCACCCGGGGCGGTGATTGGGGGCACCCCGACGGTGGTGGTTCTGCCGGGACCGCCCAAGGAATTGCAGGGTATGTGGCCGGCGGCCTTGGCCACTGAGGAGGTGGCCCGCGCAATCGCCGGACGGACGGTGTACCGGCAGGACACCGTGCTGATGTTCGGCGTGGCCGAGTCCGGTCTTGCCGATACCCTGCGGGAGGCCCAGCGCATCCCGGATTTCGACGCGCTGGAGATCACCACCTGTCTGCGGCGCGGCGAACTGGAGATGGTCACCCGGTACGAACCGCACGGCGCCGATGCCTACCGCGTACTACTGGAGCTCGTCCGCGAACGCCACGGCGAGGCGATCTTCTCCGAGGATGGCGCCTCGGTGGACGATCAGGTGGCCGCGCTGCTCACCGGCCGTCGCATCGCGACCGCGGAATCTTGCACATCCGGTCTGGTGGCTGCACGCCTGACCGACCGGCCCGGCTCCTCGGCGTACGTCGCCGGCGGCGCGGTGGCCTACGCCAACGAAGCCAAGTCCGCTGTGCTGGGCGTGGATCCGGCGCTGATCGCCGAGCACGGGGCGGTGTCGGCCGAGGTGGCCGAGGCGATGGCGTCCGGTGCGATCGAGCGCTTCGATGCCGACACGGCGGTGGCGATCACGGGCGTGGCCGGCCCGGGGGGCGGTACGCCGGACAAGCCGGTGGGCACGGTGTGGTTCTGCGTCATGCTGCGTGGTGGCCCGACCGTGACACGGCGCGTGCAGATCCCGGGAGAACGCGCAGATGTCCGCGACCGGTCGACCACCGTGGCGATGCACATGCTGCGTCGAGCGCTGCTCGACGGCGGCGGGGTTACGGCGCGCTCGTTACCTCACTCGGCTGATTCGCCTGATTCCAGCTTCGGGTCCAGCAGGTAGCGCGACTGGTTCCCGCCTCGGCGGCGGGCATCGGCCATCGCCGCGGAGCCCAGCGCGATCAGCTCATCGAGCACGTCATGTGGTGGGCGAGTGACCAGCGGCTGCAACTGGGTGCTGACCACTCCGATACTGGCGGTGATTCCCGCCGGGGTCGCCGCGATGGCGCCGCGCACCCGCTCGATGAGCGGGGCGGGGTCGGCGATCGTGAACACATCGTCGATCAGGAACTCGCCGGAGCCCACGTGGGCGAGCACCGCTTCCCGGCGGGCGGTCTCGCGCAGCGCCTGGCTCACCGCCACCTGCGCATCGTTGGTGCCGCGGCCGCCCTGCACGCTGCTGATCGCCGCGAACCCGTCGATGTCGACGACCGCGATGACGAGGTAGCGATCTTCATCGCGATGGCGGGCGCCGATCAGGGTGGACGTTCTTTCGTAGAACGCCTCGCGCATCAGCAGGCCGGTCAGCGAGTCGATGTCGTACTGGACCTCCCCGGCGGTACTCACCCGGGCGACGGTCCGGCAGGCGAACGTGACCACGACGTAAAGCAGGATCACCGGAGTCGCCACGGCGATGGCCGTGTTCACTTCGTCGACGGCGATGCGCACCGTCGTCACCACGACCGTGACCGCGGCGACGGCGATGGTGAATGCCAGCAGCTTGGCGCTGTGAAACAGCGCGGCGAAGCCGAGGACGAAGGAGAAGGCCGAAGCGGTCACCATGCCGGCCAGCGGGTCGACGGTCGCCAGGCATCCCACCGCGAGGGCGAGGGTGCCCACGATCACAATCGTCACGGACTCCCGGCGCGTGGGCCATCGGTACCGCAGCCACGGAACCGCGAGCCCCAGGCAGGCCACCGCGATCACCGTGTAGACGATCCGGAAACCCGGCCACGGCGTCACGCTGGGCGCCAGTCCGGCGAGGATGGACGGCAGCGCCAGCGCCAGGATGCAGCCGGCCACCACCCGCATGGTGAGAGCCTGATAGCCGCCGACCGTCAGCCGGGTGGTGAAGGCGTGGTACTGATCCGGCCCGGCGCTGGTACGCAGCCTCATCGGCGATGCACCGACACCGCGTAGTCACCATCGGCGAACGGCTGGCGGTCCCATGTCGCCCACCGATGCTCAAGCTGCAGTCCGGCGCCGGCGGCCAGCGCGTCGTACCGCGTGACGGCCAGATCATCGTTCAGGCTGAAGCCGGCTACCAGCAGCCCGCCGGGTGCCAGCCGGCGAGCCAGATTCGCCAGCACCTTCGGCTCGGTGTCCGGGGCGAGGAAGATCATCACGTTGCCGGCGAGCAGGATCAGATCGAAGGGTCCGGGCGAGGCGCGGGCGAGGCCCTTTCCATCAGCCAGATCACAACGCGCCCAGGATAATTGCGGTGCCTTCTCCCGCGCTGCGGCGAGCATCTCCGGATCGGCGTCCACGGCCGCCACCGCAAATCCGCGCCGGGACAGTTCGATGGCGACCCGTCCGGTACCGCAACCGGCGTCGAGCACGCGGTGTCCGCCGCTCCCCGCGAGCAGGAAACCGACAAGGTCGGCTTCGCCGTGGATGTTGTCGCCGGAGGCCGCCATCTCCTCCCAGCGGGCGTCGTACTCGGCGCCGCGCGACACCTCCGCATCCTGCCACCGGGTCGTCACCGCTCTATCCCATCACGCGGAGACGACGACGGTGAGTGTGTTGCCGTCGCGTTCCACCCGCAGGCCCGCCCGACGGGCGACGGTTGCCACCGCCAACGCGTCACCGGGTTCACCGCTACAGCGCGCCAGTGCCCGGGCCAGCCGACCCTTGTGTGCTTTGTTGAAGTGGCTGACCACCGTCCGGCGGCCATCGGGGTCCTCGGTCAGCACGTCGACCTGCACGGCGGTGGGCAGCCGGCCCAGCCCCACATACGCGCCGGAGCGCAGGTCGACCACGAGTTCGCGAGAAGCCAGCTCAGCAAGCTCGGGTTCGAGAACCGGCCGCCACCGGCTGGCCAGGGTGGGACGGCCGGGCAGCTTCGATCCGGCGGAGAGCCGGTACGCGGGTATCGGATCCTCGGCACGCAGCAGCCCGAACAGCGCCGAGCCGACTGCGAGCCGGGCGCGGGCCCGGGTGGCGGCGGCACCGGTGAGCGATTCGATGTCGAGGGCGTCGTAGAGCACCCCGGTGTAGCGGTGTATTGCCGGGCATGTCGGCGCTGTGCGCAGCGCGGCGTTGTGTTCGATGTCGGCATCCTTGGCCGCGGAGATGCCCAGTGCCTGCCGGCAGGCAGGCGGGTCGGCGGCGAGGGTGATCAGCTCGTCGACCAGTTCGTCGCGCAGCGGGTTGCACCGGGGATGGCCGAGCCGGTCGAGCCGCAGTGGGGGGCCGTCACCGCCGGCGCGTTTGGTCTCCGACGGGGGGAGCAGCACGATCACCAGCAGACGGTAACCGGCGCGGTAGGTCAGGCCGGGCCGAATCCGGCCCGGCGCAGGATCTCGCGGCCGGTCGGGCCGGTCACCAACTCGATGAATCGCCGGCCGTCGGCCGGGTTCGCCGCATCACGGGTCAGGGCGATGCGGTAGGTGTTGACCGCGGCGACCGACTCCCGGATGGCTATCGCGGTGACCCTGCCGGCGGCTGCGCGTGCGTCGGTCACGTACGCCAGTCCAGCGTCGGCCTGCCCGCTGATGACCTTATTGAGGACATCGGCGACCGAGTTCTCTTCACTGACCGGAGCAAGGTCGACACCTGTGGCAGCCTCGATCCGGGTCAGTGCCGCACCACACGGCACTTGCGGCGCGCAGGCCACCACGCTCACCCGGCGTAAGTCAGCGAAGGTGTTGATCCCCTTGGGATTTCCGGGTGCTACGACGATGGTGAGGGTGTTGGTCGCGAACGCCCTAGGCTCCTTCACCAGCCCCGCCTCGAGGGCCCTGTCCATGGTGTCGGTGTCGGCCGAGGCGAACACATCGGCGCGGGCACCGCCGGTGAGCTGGGCCAGCAGGTCTGCGGATCCAGCGAAGGAGAACTCCACCGCGGCGTCGGGATCAGCAGCGCGGAAAGCCGTGTCCAGATCGGTGAAGGCATCTCGCAGCGATGCAGCCGCGAAGACCACGATCCGGTGCGGATCCGGTGGCACCGCGGCGCAGCCGGCGATCAGCAGGACCAGCGTCAGCGCTACCGGCAGACGCCTCACGGTTGGGCCGGCTCAGTAGGCCGGCAGCTGGCCGTTGCCGGACTGACCGGCCAGGCCGTTGAGGATGTTCAGGTTGTGCTGCAACTGCAGCTGCGACAGCCACGGCGGGGTCTGCGCGGGGGGTGCGGCGTCGGTGGGCTGCCAGGGCTGGCAGCCGTTGGTCTTGAACGCGACGTCTGTCGCCTCGATCACCACCAGCTGCGGCTGCTTGGTCAGGGCGTTGCCGAGGGTGGCGTCGTCGGCGCCGATGCGCCGCCAGTAGCAGGTGCCGCCGTCCACCGGGCCGCCGGAGGCGTAGACACCGGCGATGATGTCGGTGCCCACCACGTAGGTGCCGTCCTGGTCGACGACCGGTGGGCCGGGAAGGATCGGTTCGGGGGGAGTGGGAGCGGGTTCGGCGGCCGCGAGTCCGGCCGACGGCAAGACCGCGGCGGCGCTGAGAACCACTGCTGCGGCGATGCGGCTGATGTGACTCACAGCTCCCGAGGGTAGCCAATCTCTAGACGCAATCCGAGCCGCCGTCCACCAGCACAGTCGTTCCGCTGATGTAGCTGGCCTGCTCGGTGCACAGGAAGGCAACCGCCGATGCCACTTCCGGCGCGGTCCCGAACCGGCCCAGCGGTACATGCGCCAGTTCAGCCTGCAGGATCGACGGGATACCCATCATCGGTTCGGTCATCGGCGTTGCGATGACGCCGGGGGCGATGGCATTGACGCGAATACCGTCCTTGGCCCATTTGACCGCGAGGTTGCGGGTGAGGTTGATGATGCCCGCCTTGGCCGCGCTGTAGCCGGGGACGACAGTGACGGCCCGCAGCGCCGACATAGACGCCAGGTTCACCACGCTCGCCCCACCCGCTGCGGTGCTGGCCTTGAGTGCTCGACGCAGCGCGACGGTCAACCGGTAGGGGGCCGTCAGGTTCAGCGCCACCGATGCGTCGAAGCCGTCTGGATCCGACTCGTCGAGCCCGCCGGGGAAGTTGGCGCCGGCGTTGTTCACCAGGACATCGAGCGTGCTGATACCGGCCGCCAGCGCAGCGACCGACTCCGGCTCGGTGAGTACCAGCTGCCGGTAGGTCATCCCGGACAGGTCGGCGGTGTAGTCGGCAGCGGCCGGTTTGGTGCCGGTGATTGTCACATCGGCGCCGCCGTCGCGGAAGATCAGCGCGATGGCGTGGCCGATCCCGCTGGTTCCGCCGGTGATCAGGGCTTGGGTGCCGGTGAAGTCGAACTGGGCGCGCGCGGTCATGAGTACCTCTCGATCTGTGCGGTGAGCCACGCCCGTTCCCAGAAGTTGACGCTGGCGGCAAGCAGCTGCTGGTGTGCCTCGTGGAGTATGGCGCGTGCCTCGGCGTGCCCGTCCTGCGCATGGGTGACGGTCTCGGCCAAGTGAATGGCGTGCAGGGTCCGCCCGGCGGTCAGATGCCGCCGGGCGCGCGCGGTGATGGCGTCGGCGCCGGCCAGTTCCACCAGGTCGGCGCTGACGGCATCGGCGCCTACCGGGTAGAGCTCGGTGGTGGAGCGGTGGTGAAACCAGCCGGAGTAGTTCTCCCAGATCGCGCGCACGTCCCAGGAGACCTTGCCGTAACCCTCGCCGACCTGCAGGTGCTCGGGCAGCGAGATCTCCGCCATCAGCGTGCGGACGTCGGTGCCGGCGTTCATTCCAGCGACGGTCTGGTCGTGGATAAAGGCCACGGCGTCACGGAGCCGGGTCAGCTCGGCGTCGATGAGCTCGGCGCCGATGATCGGCTCGAAGTGCCCGGTGAGCAGGATCTGCGGCGCCAATGCGCGGACACGCTCAATGGTGTCGATCACGCTGAGTGCGTCCCGGTACCGGTCACCCCGCATGGTGACGAGGTTGGGGATGTGGCCGAACGCCGGACCGAAGGTGTTGCTGCACAGACAGATTCGCTCATCGGGTAGCCATACCACCATCGAGTCGGTGGTCTCGCCACCCGGGGTGGCGATCAGTTCCAGCCGGCGGCCGCCGAGTTCGAGAGTCAGGGTGTCCTCAACGGTGATGTCGGCTGTCGCGACGCTCTGCGCGGGCAGCTTCTTGCCGAACCGTCGGGCGATGGCGGCGATGCCCTCGGAGAGCCGGCCGCTGAAGGCGAAGGCGCTGCGGGCGATCCGGTACTGCAGGAGGCGTTCGTTGTCGTCGCGCCAGGATTGCCAGTTCGCCTGCGCCACAACCGCGGTCTTCTCGTCGCGCAGCGTGTCGATGCCGCCGACGTGGTCGTAGTGGCCCTGGGTGATGATGATGTAGCGCACCGGGTCGGTGCTGACGGCATCGAAGTTGGCCCGGTGCACCACGGACTCGAATCCCATGCCGGTGTTGACGACGATCCTGCCGTCGGCAGTGGTCAGCAGGTAGGAGTTGGTGAGGCCGGGGGAGCACCAGATACCCGGCGCCACCTCCTCGGCGTGCTCAGCGGACGCCGGGGCCATGGCGTCGGCGCCGGGGCGGCTTCTCCAGATCGGTTCGGTCACTCAGATCCTCAACTCTCCGGGCGAACGTCGAAGCGGTCGAAGTAGAACGCGAACGGCTCGCGCACCTCCTCGGCGGTGACGCCGAAGTGGCGCTGCAGGTCATAGGGGATAGACCCCTTGGTGCCGCGCCGGTTGGAGTCGATGTAGTCGCTGAACCGCCGTTGCACGGCCGGTGGAATGTCGATGCCGGCCCGGCGGTAGTACTCCTCGAGGACCGGCATCTCGCCCCCGTTGAGGTGATGGAACCCGATGTCGATGCTGGCCTCGGCCGCCACCAGGTCGCGGTCACGCACACAGGCGCTGAGCAGTCGGTGGATGCGGTCGCTCCAGTACCGGATCAGCCACCCCGGCTCGATGCTGGTGCGACGCATCCGGTCGGAGTAGGCCATCATCGTGGCCGCCGAACGGATCACCGCCACCGGATCCCGGTGGGTGAACGCCACCGTCGCATCCGGGAAGGTGGCCATCAGCGGACCGAGTTGCTCGGCGTGCTGTGGGGATTTGAGCACCCAGGTCTGCGGGCCGCGCAGGAATGTCAGCGCCTGCAGCACCGTCTTGAGGTATGCGTAGTGGCGGTGCTGGTCGAGGCGTAAGTAGACGTCGCGCCATCCGGGTACCCGGGCAAGCCATTCCAGGACATAGGACGCGAGATCGAGGTCGAGCAGTTCGACCTCCTCCTCGATGGCTTCGGGGTACTGGTCGTGCATCGCCGCGACGAGAGGGGTGCTGGCCATCATCGCCTCGTGTTCGGCGGCCGCGCGGGCGAACCGTGGGTCCACACCCGAGCGGGCCGGGCCCTGTCCGCGGGCCGGGATCGGCTCCTGGCTCTCCCAGTACGGCAGGGCGCGGCGGCGCGGATCGCAGGCCAGCAGGTTGACCAGATGGGTGGTGCCCGATCGCGGCATGCCAACCACGATCAGCGGCCGGGGGATCTCGATATCGGTGATCTCGGGGTAGCGCCTGATCAGATCGGTCAGCGACAGGCGGTTACGCATGAGCCGGACCAGCCGGGAGCGCAGGGTGCGCCGGCTGAGTTGCCGCAACCCGGTATCGGCGTCGATGGCGGTGATCTGCGCGGCCAATCGGGTGGTGAAACCGCCGTCGTCGTCGAGGTCATCGACTCCTGCCGCGATCACCGCCTCGGCGCGCATCGCGTCCAGGTCGAACTCGACCTGGTGCGACTCGGTGTAGTCGAGGATCTTTCGCTGGACGTCGGTCAGCACCGGGTCGGTGAGGTCATCGAGATTGATCACCACGCCGCCTTCCGTGCCGATAGTGTCTGCGCCCATGATTCAACAGGCTCGCATACTGTCACCTGGGGTGGTTTCGGTGGACTCGGTGCCCTCTCCGGTGTGCGGACCCCGCGACGCGATCGTCGATGTACACGCCTGCGGCATCTGCGGCAGCGACCTGAGTTACATCTCGATGGGCGGGCTGGCCGGCCCCAACGGCGAGCCGATGCCGCTGGGCCACGAGTTCGCCGGGGTGGTGCGGGAGGTCGGCGCCGAGGTGGCCGGGACCAAGGTGGGTGACCGGGTAGTGGTTCATCCCGGCGACGATGACCTGGGCCGGATCGGGAGCGGGTCCCCGGAAGGAGGGCTGGCCGAGGCTGTCCTGGTTCGCGACGCCGCCCGCGGCGGACGCCTGTATCCGGTTCCCGACGATATGCCGCTCGATGTCGCCGCCCTCGCCGAGCCCGTCGCGGTCGGGATGCACGCCGCCGAGCAGGCCGATGTGCGTCCGGGCGAGCTGGTGGCGGTGTTCGGCTGCGGCCCGATCGGTCTGGCCGCCATTGCCAGTCTGGCCGACCGCGGGCTGACCGATATCGTCGGTATCGACCTGTCCGCCACCCGCCGCGGATTGGCCGAGCAACTCGGCGCCGCGACCACGATCGACCCGGCCGCGGGCAGCGTCTGGCGGGAACTGACGCGAATCCACGGCGAGGTCGCGCTGACCTATGGCACGGCACCGGCCACCAACGCGTTCATCGAGGCGTCCGGATCGGACAAAGTCCTCACCGGCATCATCGACCGCGCTCGCCGCGGCGCACGGATCAGCGTGGTGGCGCTGCACTACAACCCGGTGGCGGTGAACTTCATCAACGTCTTGATGAAGGAAATCACCATTCGCGGGTCGATGGAGTATCCGGCCCGCTTCGCCGACGCCATCGACCTGCTGACCCGCCGCGACCTGTCCGGCCTCATCACCGATCGGTTCCCACTCCACGCGGTCGATGCCGCGCTGGATTTGCTCGGCGAGAGCCGCGAATGCGGAAAGGTACTGATCGACGTCCGCGCAGGTCGAGATGCCTAAGCGGTGATGAACCGGTCCCGGTAGGCGCGCAACCGCCGCGCGACATCCTCGGTATCCAGACCCAGACTCGCCATGTCGTAGCGCACCTCGCCGTGCCGGCCGCGCGGGTGTTGCGCGGTGAACGCCGCCATCGCCGTGCGTGCCTTCTCATCGTGGGGCTGGCCGGCCAGCTCGTAGATGGCGGCCAGGGTGGCGTCCTCGTCGGCCATGAAATCGTCGAACCGGACGTCGATGGACTGCTCGGCGGGCAGCACGTCGCGGTCGCGCAGACATCCATTGAGCAGATCTTCGGCGCGGCCGAGCCAGTACCGACCGATCGCCGCCGGGTCGGGATGCTCGCACGCCATCCGGGCGCTGTAGGCCACCATGGTCACCATAGATCGGATGATCTCGACCGGATCACGATGTGTCACAACGAATGTGGCGTCGGGAAAGGTGTCGCAAAGCGGACCGAACTGCTCGAGATGCTGCGGTGACTTCAGCACCCACCGGCGCTGCCGACCGCTCAGCCACTGCAGGGCCCGCAGTTGGCGTTTGAGGTACGCATACGACGGCCGCTGATCGTGTGCCTTGTAGTCGGCGGCGAAGCTGGGCACGTAGTAGGTGGTCTCGAACAACATCCCGGAGATGTCGTTGGCCAGCAGCTGGATCTCCTCGTGCGCGTGGTCGACGGTCATCTCGTGCATCCGCTTGAAATACGGCATCGAGGCGTCGACCATGTCCAGGCCCATGGCGCAGCGTTCCCGGCGGGCCTGCTCGCCCGCTTCGTCGGGCGCGGGGAACGGCTCAAGGCTCTCCCAGTACGGCAGGTGGCGCATCGCCGGGTCGGCGGCGATCAGGTTGTGCAGGTGCGTGGTGCCGCTGCGCGGAAGCCCGCAGATGATGATCGGCCGTTCGATCGGGATGGTGTCGATCTCCGGATGCGCGGCGATCAGTGCCTCCAGCCGCAGTCGGTTGACCAGATTGCCCACCAGTTGCTCGAACGCGACGCCGACTCCGGTGTCGGACAGTTCCGCTTCCGTGCACAGCGCGCCGCATAGCAACTCCAGGCGGTCGCGGAAGTCCGGTGCGCCCCAGCCGCTCAGTCCGGTGCGCTCCGCTGCGGCTGCCATCAGTGCGTCCGGCGTCAGCTCCACGGTGGCACCGTAGGCGGCCAGGCCGTCCCGGATCGGCAGCGCGGCCTCCGGATAGACAGGGTGGGCCAGATCGTCGATCCGCACCGGCTCCGGGCGCGCGGTGCTCACGCCGGGATCTCGCTGATGTTCACGACCCGGCAGGCGGGCCGGTGCGGGGTCTGGGCGGGCAGGAACCATCGCAGCCAGATCAGACCGGTGCGCCGGCCGGCGGTGGACACCCAGTTCGGATGCCCCGGGTCGGCGTCACTGACCACGATCTGCCAGGAGCCGTCGCGCCGATAGGTCACATGCGCGCCGTTGAGGGTGACCCGCTCGTAGTCGTAGTTGAACGTGTGCAGGAACGGGTTCCACAGGCAGATGTTCCAGAACACGCACTCCGGTGAGGTGCCGTCGATGACCAGCGCCTCATCGGGGGCCAGTTCGTAGGCGCCCATGGCGTAGGCGGCGTCGGCGGCTGACCAGCCGTAGGCGTTCTGCGGGACGGGGTAGGGCTCGGCGATCTCGTTGGGCGGGGAGATCCGGACCTGAATGAACGAGCACTGCTCACTGATCCAGGTCCGCGCGGCCCGCAGCCGTCGGGTGAGGTCGGCTCGGTTGTCGTGGCGCCGCTCGGGGCGGTCAACCGATTCGATACTCCAGGTGGCCCGGCGGTCGGTGCCGGGGTCGTCGAGGTAGTCGCGAGTCAGGGCGACCACCGCGTCGGCCTCGAGTTGCAGCCAGGTCCCCGGGTGCTCGTCAGGGGAGAGGAACAGCTCGAAATTGCCGTCGTCATCGAACTCCAGCGACTGGTGGTTGACGGTCCCGACGATCCGGGTGCTGTAGTGGCCGTCATCGGGTCCGCCGTAGACGGTGAGCGAGAGATACACCGAGTCGCCGCGGTTTCCCCACACCCGGTAGGTCCGGCCGGGTGCGATCGGCGCGAGCTGGTAGAACGCATCCGAGTTGTCCCCGCCCCACTTGAGGTAGGGGCCGATGACGTCGACGAAACGCGGATTGTCGGTATCGCCCCACACGTAGGCGTTCACCGCGACGTGCAGCAGGCTCAGCAACAGCCGGTAGGAGTCGAGGACGTCGGGTTCGGTCAGCGGCGGGTCGGCGGCGAGGAACTTGCGCTCCACCGACTTGAGCTCGTCGAGCAGTTCGTGAAAGGCCCGGGAGAGGTCATCGTCGGTGCTCATCCGCCTACGGTATGACGCGGGCGACTCGGTCTTACGCGTTTCTGACCGGTCGCGGCACAGCTGGCAAACTCGGGCGATCCGGACCTAGAGTCGTTTCTATGAAAACCCATGTGATCAGAATGCTCACGCTCGTGCTCGCGGTGGCCTCCCTGACCTTCGGGATCGCCAAGCCGGCGACCGCGCAGGCCGAGGACCTCAACTTCACCGGTACCACCCTGAGCGGGGGAACGTTCAACGGCGCCAGCCTGCAGGGCAAGCCCGCGGTGCTGTGGTTCTGGACGCCGTGGTGCCCGTTCTGCAACGCCGAGGCACCCAGCGTGAGCGCGGTCGCCGCAGCGAACCCGGCGGTGACGTTCGTGGGGGTATCCACCCGTGCGGACGTCGGGTCGATGCAGGGCTTCGTCGCGAAGTACAACCTGAACTTCACCAATATCAATGACGCCGACGGCTCGATTTGGGCGAAGTTCAATGTGCCGTGGCAGCCGGCGTATGTCTTCCTGCGTCCCGACGGGACCTCCTCGTTCGTGAACAACCCGACTTCGGCGATGTCACAGCAGGAGCTCACCGACCGGGTGCGCGCATTGACGTCCTGAGCGCGCCGTGAACTCCGACCTGGTCGGATTGGCGTTCGCCGCCGGAATGGTGGCGGCGTTCAACCCGTGCGGGTTCGCCATGTTGCCCGCCTACCTGACATTCGTGGTGCAACGCGAGGGCGGCACCCAGGCCGCGGCAGTGGGCCGCGCCCTGGGTGCGACCGCCGCGATGGCACTGGGATTCCTCGCGGTATTCGGCTCCTTCGGCCTGTTGACCGTGTCCCTGGCCAGCACTCTGCAGCGCTACATGCCGTATGTGACGCTGGTGGTCGGCGTATCGCTTGTGGCACTGGGTATCTGGTTGCTGCTCGGTCGGGAACTGAAGTTCCCCTCGATCGGGAAGGGGCCGGGGTGGGCGCCCACCTCGCGACTGGGATCCATGTTCGGCTACGGAGTCAGCTACGCGATCGCGTCCCTGTCGTGCACGGTCGGCCCGTTCCTGGCGGTGACCGGCAGCAGTCTGCGCAGCGGCTCCGCCCTCACCGGCTTCCTGGTGTATGCGGCCTATGCCGCCGGGATCGCGCTGGTGGTCGGAGTACTTGCGGTGGCCGTCGCATTGGCCAGCACCACCGTGGTGGCGCGGATGCGGACGGTGCTGCCCTACATCAACCGGATCAGCGGGGCGATTCTTGCGGTCGTCGGGGCCTACGTCGCGTACTACGGATCCGGTGATTGCGGCGGCGGGTCGGGTGCAGGGAACCGTGGCGGGCTGGGTCTACCGGGGTGGGGCATGGCCATGGCTGGTGGCGCTGGTCGCCCTCGTGGCACTGGCGGGCACCGCGTGGGCGTTGCAGCGCCGCCGCCGCCGTGCCGTCCCCAATCCACCAACGCGCCTAGACTCGCCGGTATGACTACCTCGCGCCGCTGCGGGGCCATCGCGGCCGCCGCCCTGACCCTGACCGCGGTGCCGGTCGCGATCCTGACATTCGGCCCGAGCGGTGAGGCGCAGGCCGACGTCTGCGCCAGTGCGGGACGACGGGTGACGGTGAGCGGCTGCGCGAGCCTCGCCGACGTGATGGCGCCCTATGTGGTGCCGCCGGACGCATATGCCCCGATCACCCCCAACGCCAGCGCGTGCGTGGGCTGGAACGGCCGCTGGATCAGTGCCGGCGGCTGCACGTAGACCGGCAGACCGAGATAAGGGCCCCCCGCGGACGTTCCGCGGGGGGCCCTTAACTCGAACGGTGCTTACTCGTGCAGGTCGAAGCGGTCGTTATCCATGACCTTCACCCACGCCGACACGAAGTCCTTGACGAACTTCTCCTTCGCGTCGTCCTCGGCGTACACCTCGGCCAATGCCCGTAACTGCGCGTTCGAACCGAACAGCAGATCGGCTCGGCTGGCCGTGTACCTGTCTGCACCGGTGGCGCGATCCTTGCCGATGTAGGTTCCGTCATCTGCCGGCGACGGGGCCCATTTGGTGCTCATATCGAGCAGGTTGACGAAGAAGTCCGTCGTCAAAGCGCCGGACCGGTCGGTCAGCACACCCAGTTTCGTGCCGCCGAAGTTGGTGCCCAGCACCCGCAGGCCCCCGACCAGGACGGTCATCTCCGGGGCCGAAAGCCCGAGGAGGTTCGCCTTGTCGATGATGTGGTACTCGGCCGGCAGGTCCATCCCCTTGCCCGCGTAATTGCGGAACCCATCCGCCTTTGGTTCGAGGTAGGAGAAGGATTCCACGTCGGTCTGTTCCTGGGTGGCATCGCCACGGCCGGAACTGAACGGCACCTCGATGTCGAATCCGGCGGCCTTGGCCGCTTTCTCGATGCCGACATTTCCGGCCAGCACCACGACGTCGGCGAAGGACGCGTCGACGCCGGCGCTGGACGGGATGCCGTCGAGGACCCGGATGACCTGCGCCAGCTCGTCGGGCTCGTTGACCTCCCAGCCCAACTGCGGTTGCAGACGGATGCGGCCGCCGTTGGCACCCCCGCGCATGTCACTGCTGCGGTAGGACGACGCTGCCTTCCACGCGGTGGACACCAATTGCGGCACCGTCAGACCCGACCCGGCGATCGCGGTCTTAAGCGTTGCGACCGCATCGGCGGACAATGGCTTGCCGGCCGGAACCACGTCCTGCCACACCCAGGTCTTCTTGGGTGCCAGCGGTCCGAGGTAACGGTTGACCGGTCCCATGTCGCGGTGGAGCAGCTTGAACCAGGCCTTGGCGAATTCCTCGGCCAGTTCCTCCGGGTGGTCAAGCCAGCGGCGGGTGATCTTCTCGTAGATCGGGTCCATCCGCATCGACAGGTCGGTGGTGAGCATCGACGGATGGGTCTTGCCGTCGCCGTGGGCCATCGGCACCGAGTTGGCCCAGCCGTCGT